>JASHOO010000191.1 GCA_030041035.1 Bryobacteraceae bacterium
AACATACTGAACATCGGGCGGTTCAAGCTGGGTGCGGCGTGCGTGGGCGGAGCGCGAAACAGTTTGCAGAACGGTATTCAGTACGCGAAAGAGCGGAAAGCGTTTGGGAAGACCATCAGCGAGTTTGGCCTGATCCAGGAAAAACTCGCCGAGAGCGCCGCCGGCATTTACGCCGGCGAGTCGCTGGTCTATCGCACCATCGGGATGATTGATGCCGCGCTCGCGGAACTTCCGCCGAAGGCCGATTCGCGCGAGATCCAGAAACGCATCGAGGAGTACGCGGTCGAGTGCTCGATTCTGAAGGTGTGGGGATCGGAGATGTTGACCAAGGTCGTCGATCATGTGGTGCAGATTTACGCCGGCTATGGGTACGTTGAGGAATATCCGGCCGAGCGCGCGTACCGGGATGCGCGCATCAACCGCATTTTCGAAGGCACGAACGAGATCAATCGCCTGATCATTACCGGCTTCCTCGTAAAGCGCGCCATGGCGGGTCAGTTACCTCTGCTTGGGGCGATCAAGAAGCTGATGGATGAAGTGATGTCGCCGGGCGCCCCGGCCGAAGAAGGACAGGGCCCGCTGGCGCATGAACACAAGCTGCTGGCGCATGCCAAAAAACTGGCGCTATTTGCAGCGGGGGTGGCTTCGCAGAAGTACATGCAGGCTCTCGCCGATCAGCAGGAGATCATGGGCGCCATCGCCGATTGCGTGATGGAAGTCTACGCGACGGAATCAGCGATTCTGCGCGCGGAGAAGCTGATTGCGACAAGAGGCGAGGCGGCCGCGAAGCAGGCGATCGCGATGACAAAATACTACGCGGCGAATTCATTCGAGCGCGTAGAGGCGGCCTCGCGCCGCGTGGTCGCAGCCGTGGCCGAGGGCGACATGCTGCGCACCCAGATGGCGATTCATCGCCGCCTGGCGAAGCAGGATCCGAGCGACACGATCGCACTGAGCCGCCAGATCGCCCGGCATGTACTGGATGCGGGACGTTATACCGTGTAATTGAAACCAATGCGGCGCCCGATTTCCGCGGCCGTGTTCCCTGTCGCCGTTTCAGGCGTGGGAATCGGGCGGCTGGCCTACCGCTCTACCCCCATCCGCTGCCGATCCTCGCGGATCAGGCCGGCGGCGTGCAGGATTCTCCGCACTTTCTTGGGTGAAATGCTGAGCCGCACGGCCACGCGGGAGATCTTCCGCCCCTCGCGCTCCCACACGCGGGGGATCAGGAGGTTGGCAAACTCCTCGGTGATCTGCTGGAATGTTTTGTCGTGCGTCAACCCTTTTGACCAATCGTGCAAAGCCGCATCCACCTGGCCGGAGTGCGAAAGTCTGCTCTTCAGGTTCTCCAGGTCCTCCCAGCCGTATAGCGGCCCGGACGGACGCAGCAAGGCAATGGCGGCGTCACAACAGCGGCGGGCCGCCTCCCGATCGGGCGAGCCGGCGTTGCAATGGGTCAGACCTTCCCAAACCAGCGCGCGCGCCAGCAGCCGGCGGTTCTGTGTCTGCTTGGCGCATTCCACGGCATCGTGCGCGAAATCATGAGCCAGGTGGACGCGGCGCTCGGGATCCTCGTCAATCTGCTCTTCCAGGCGGGCATTTTCAATCATGCACTGGAGAATGCGGGCACGCGCCATCAAAATGGAATCGCGCTTCTCCTCGCCATGGCGAAAT
Organism: Bryobacteraceae bacterium; assembly: GCA_030041035.1. Lineage (GTDB taxonomy): Bacteria > Acidobacteriota > Terriglobia > Bryobacterales > Bryobacteraceae > QHXW01. Next base: position 1,675 of record JASHOO010000191.1, read on the forward strand.
GCTTCGGCAGCCTCACTGGAGGCGCGGTCGAGATCGCCCTCGTCCAGATGCAGATAGCTGTAGTTGATGTGGACGCTACCGATACCCCGATGATTGTGGTGGCGCTCATAGATGCCGAGCGCTTCGGAAAGCTGAGCCAGGGCCTCCGCGCGCAGCAGCTGAATTTGTGACCGCTCGCTGCGCACCTGCTCCACCGCACCATTGGTCGAAGCGCCCGAGCGCCGGTGCGCCAGTTTCTGATCTATTGCATTTTGCGTGCGCAGCGCGATCAAGCGCTTGACGTAGGCCGTATTGACCAGCGCGCGGGCCAGGTGGATGTGGTGCGGGTCACGGCGCTTGTACTCCAAAAGCGAAGCCTCGAAATGCTCCAAGGCCCGATCGTAGCGGCCCTGACGGCGGGCGATGCGGCCGTATGCGGATTGGATGTTGCCGCGGCTGATGAAATCGTCGGTATCGCTTAAAGCGCGCTCGGCTTCGCGTAGAATGGCGCCGGCCTCTTTCAGCTTACCCTTCTGGAAAGCCAGCCAGCTCTCCATCACCTGCATAACCGCGGCCATTTTTTCGTAGCCCAGGCTCAGCGCGAGGTCTCGGCCCTTTACCGTGTAGCTCAGCGCATCGTCATAGCGGCCCTCCTGGCGCAGGCAACGGCCCATCCAGAAGCTGGATACGGCCAGCAGCGCCGTATCCGGAACCTCGTCCTCCATAGACTGCACGAATTGCAGATGACGCGTGGCCTGTTCGAATTCTTCCTCGCGCATGGCCATCAGACCTTCGGCCATGCGCAGGTGCACATAGTCCAGCAGGTGGAGGCAGGCGCGCGACTGTTTGGGGAAGCGAGACAATAGATCTCTCAGAAGCTCCGGGCCGGCAAACCCGATGTCCACCCATTGAGCGATGATCCCGAACAGCGCGGCTGCGTTCTCTTGAGTGGGATCGAACGCTGCCAGCCATGAACGATGCGTCTCTAGCGCCTCGAGGCCGCTACCGATTCTCCGGAAAGCCAGATCCTCGCGGAGTTGGGCAATCAGAGGCGCCAGTCCGATATTGACGCCCATGTCCGGAGTATGCAGCTATCGACGGCCGTTGTCCAGCCCCTTCCGCTGTGTGCCGGCTTGATCCAGGCAGCCGTAAGCGCGCTCGGTCAGAAACTCGTGAAAGTCCGGGCTGAGAATCATTTCTTCATAAAGCCGGCATGCGAGCGCCAGTTCGCTCGCGGGAAGCTGTGCATCCAGCCGGCTGCGCTGCTGTTCGATGATCTCTTTCACGAATCCGGCGGTTAGCGGCCGGCCGTCGCTCAGGCGTACGCCGTGTTTGAGCCATTGCCAGACCTGCGCTCGGCAGATTTCCGCCGTGGCGGCGTCTTCCATCAGGTTGTAGATCGGGACGCAGCCGTTGCCGCGCAACCAGGCCGCGAGATATTGAAGGCCGACGTCGATGTTCCGTGCCAGTCCTTCCTCTGTGATTTCGCCCTGCGGCAGGGTGAGCAGATCGCCGGCGGTAACGTGCACCACCTCCCGCTTGCAGTCGATCTGGTTTGCCGAGCGCATATACGTATCGAAGACCTCCCGCGCCAGGGGGACGAGCGCCGGGTGCGCCACCCACGTGCCATCGTGCCCCGCCCAGACTTCGCGGAGCTTGTCCTGCCGCACGCGCTTGAGAGCCGCCTCATTCGCCGCCGGGTCATTTTTGATGGGGATTTGCGCCGCCATGCCGCCGATGGCATGGACTCCGCGCCGGTGGCAGGTTTGGACCAGCAGGTTCACATACGACGCCAGAAAGTGCCTGTCCATAGTGACCTGCGCGCGATCGGGCAGCACGAAATGACGGTGATTGCGGAATTTCTTGATGACACTAAAAATGTAATCCCACCGGCCGCAATTCAGCCCCGCGGAGTGTTCGCGCAGCTCCCAAAGGATTTCGTGCATTTCGAAAGCGGCGAAAATGGTTTCGATGAGCACGGTGGCGCGAATGGTCCCGCGCGGGATGCCCAGCTTCTGCTGCGCCATTACAAAAACGTCGTTCCAGAGGCGCGCCTCCAGGTGGCTTTCGAGTTTCGGCAAATAAAAGCAGGGGCGTTCGAAATTCTGCACGAGCGTGTGCGCATTGTGAAACCAGAAAAGCCCGAAATCGAAGAGTGACGCCGAGATGGGCTTGCCGTCCACAGTGAAATGCTTCTCATCGAGATGCCATCCGCGCGGCCGGACCATGAGCAGCGCCGGTGCATCGCAGAGCCTGTAGTGCTTGCCTTCCGGGCTGGTGTAAGAGATCGTGCGGCGCACGGCATCGCGCAGGTTGATCTGGCCTTCGATCACATTGGCCCAGGTGGGCGAGTTCGAATCTTCGAAGTCCGCCATGAACACGTTGGCGCCCGAGTTCATAGCGTTGATGATCATTTTCCGCTCGACCGGCCCGGTGATTTCCACGCGACGGTCGAGTAGGGCAGGTGGAACCGGTGCCGCCTTCCAGACGGAGTCTCGGATGTGGGCGGTTTCCGGAAGGAAATCGGGCATTCTACCGTCGTCGATTTCGCGCTGGCGCTTGCGGCGGGCTTCCATTAACTCTTGACGTCGGCTTTCGAAGGCCTGGGCCAGCTTGGTGAGGAAGGCGCAGGCTTCTGCGGTGAGAACGCTCGCCCGCTCCTCCTCAAAGCTGTCTCCCATCTCCATCTGCTGCACTTTCGTCGCGAACATATACCTCCAACCCCTCAGGCGTATGCTAGCGTGGCACGGCGCAAAACCGCATGGAGGCCGTCCGAACCGGACTACTCGTCCGAATTGACCCACATAGCTTGGTTTTGGGCTGGCCACGCGGTCTACTGAACCAGGGGGAAAGAGGTAGACCACGTGAGTCAAACGGAAGCAATCTTATACAGCTGGCGGAACGATCCGCGTTGGAAAGGCATTTCCCGGCCTTATAGTCCGGAAGAGGTTGTCCGGCTGCGCGGTACGGTACAAATCGAATACACGCTGGCCCGCTTGGGTGCAGCCCGGTTCTGGAATCTGCTGCACACCGAGCCTTATATTCCGGCGCTCGGAGCACTGACCGGCAATCAGGCGGTGCAACAAGTGCAAGCGGGTCTCAAGGCGATCTACGTCAGCGGTTGGCAGGTGGCGGGAGACGCCAACCTTGCCGGCCAGATGTATCCAGATCAGAGCCTATATCCCTCCAACAGCGTGCCCGCGCTGGTTCGTGCCATCAATAGTGCGTTTCAGCGCGCCGATCAGATTCATCACGCAGACGGCACCGGCAATGCCTATTGGTTTGCACCTATCGTGGCCGACGCCGAAGCCGGCTTCGGAGGTCCCCTCAACGCCTTCGAGCTGATGAAGGCTATGATCGAGGCCGGCACGAGCGCCGTTCATTTCGAGGATCAGCTTGCGTCGGCCAAGAAATGCGGTCACATGGGCGGCAAGGTGGTGGTGCCGATCTCCGAGTTCATTCAGAAGCTCACCGCGGCGCGCCTGGCTGCGGACATTCTCGGTGTCCCGACCGTTCTCATCGCCCGCACTGACGCCAACAGTGCGACTTTGCTTCTCAGTGACGCCGACTCGTTAGACGATCCCTTCATCACCGGCCGGCGGACTTCGGAGGGCTTCTTCCAATTCCGCGGAGGAATCGACGCGGCCATTACCCGCGGCTTGGCCTACGCGCCTTATGCCGACATGCTCTGGTGCGAAACCTCCGAGCCCAACATCAAGGAAGCGAGGCGATTCGCCGAGGCCATCCACGCGCGCTATCCCGGCAAGCTTCTCGCCTACAACTGTTCTCCTTCATTCCACTGGAAGAAAAAGCTGGACGACGCGACCATCGGGAAATTCCAGGCGGAACTCGGCGCCATGGGCTACAAATTCCAGTTCGTCACGCTGGCGGGATTCCACGCGCTCAACTCCAGCATGTTCGCGCTGGCTCACGAGTATGCGAAGAGCGGCATGACGGCCTACGCGGATCTGCAAGAAGCCGAGTTCGCGCAAGCGCGAGACCATGGCTATTCCGCAGTCCGGCATCAGCGCTTCGTCGGAACGGGCTACTTCGATGCGCTGCAACAGGCCATCTCCGGCGGAACCGCGTCGACGACTGCGCTGGAGGGCTCCACGGAGACGGCCCAGTTCGCACACGCCGAACACAATGGAAGCCCTGCACTCGTTCCCTGACCGTCGATTGGCCCGGACTTAGGTCCGGGCCCTCCCTAGCCCCGGCGGCAGCCCAGCCGCACGCATTCCGAGACGCGCGTGTGAATTATCCTCGCAGCTCGTTCGGCCAAGCAGGTTGTTCGAGGCACGTGTGGACGACGGA
>JASHOO010000192.1 GCA_030041035.1 Bryobacteraceae bacterium
CAACGTACCCGGCTCAACTGGGAACGTTACCAGCGGCTGGTCCACCGCTACATACCGAACTGTCGAGTGCTACATCCTTATCCGGATAAGCGCTTCTTCGCGTCACATCCAACCTTAGGCAAGAGCCGTATGCGGTAGCACTGCATGTACGGATCCGTGCGGGGGGCGGTCAGCAATGGCCGTCCCTACCGCGACCGTATATCTCTCGTCACAACGTGAGTTTCGCTACGCCTCGGCCGACCAAAGCCATTCCGCTGAGAACTCGTTATTTTGCCAAGCCCACAGCGTGATGTCACAAACCATCTATTATCATTCAGCGGCTTCGGGTTGGACGGCCGTCTGCCCACTCGTTAATCGCGGCACCAATCGTGAGGTCAAAACCGTTCGAGTTGATTACCGGATTCGGGTAGGTTGGCACCGCGTCTGGCGACCGCTTCACCAAGCGAGGGCACGATCTCGTGCTGGTGTCGCACCGGCGTGCGCGAATGGAGATCTAGTTGCCGGTTCATGAAACCAAAAAAGGAGCATGCGGCGGAGTGCTACTGGGGTCAAACCACGCGATTTTCAGAAGCTTATGAGTGGACAGCCTGCAGCTTGTTTCACGGCGATAAGGCAACAACGTGACAGAAGCCTCGGTGCGCCGGCGCAAAATATGTTCGGGAGCTGAACCGTTCAACCGTAGTTTAACGCCGAGACCAATTCGTTAAACCTCGTATCTGGCTCCAACGAACGAAGATGCGCATGAGAACGACGGTTGCTGTTTAACCCTTTATGTTCCACTACCGGTTTTAGGAGCCTATTAGGGCCAGATTTGCGTGTAGGAGTGCCGCGAAGCGCCGCAATTTGACACGAAATGCCTCGCCTCATTGTAAGTGCCGCTGACCGCCGCGAATTACTGCGATCTGCCGCAATTCGCAAGATGGACTGATTTGCAATTCTCTTGAAGGCAAAATATGGTGGGGGCGTGAGCGCAATTCTACGTCCTCAAATTTTTTTTCGTTTCGGCTGTCACGGAAGGCCTTTCCCACTTCCTTCAAGGTGAAAGGCCAACAGGTGCTCAATTGTAGAGCGGATCGTAACGACCATGACAATCGCCCGGGGCCCCGGTACCGCAGGGGCGAAATCGATTCGGCCACAAAGGAATGGAGCGCGATGGGCAGCTTTGCATTTGAAAAACACTACCGCGTGAAAGAACTGGCCGGACTGTGGGGATTATCGCCGAAAACTGTAATCAGACTGTTCGCCGATGAGGGTGGTGTGATATGCCTGGGTAATGACGTAACGAGCAAGCGGAAATATGCGACCCTTTCTATTCCTGAAAGTGTGGCGTCCCGTGTTCATGAGCGACTTGGCATTGCAGCAACAGGACGGACCGAGAACCACACAGAGTCAGTTCGGATTATTCGGTTGGGTGACATCGATTCGCACGCAGCTACGAGCAAGGGTACTGTAATTAAGGTGAGAGGAGGTTCCAAAGTAGCAGGATCACCGAGAGGATCTTAGTGCTGGCAGTTCCGGCAGCAATGCGGGCCGGGCTAGGTGCGGATCAGCGTCTCTACAACTAACCGCTCCAGCCGCCGCTTACGGCTTCCGATCCACTTTGCATAATACGTTTCTGTGACTTTTACGCTTGCATGTCCGAGCAGTCGCGACACATCTTCTAGTTGCATTCCGCGAAGCAACGCTCGCACGGCAAAAGTGTCGCGGAGCCGGTGCGGGCGGCAATCTGCGATTCCCGCACGCCCGCCGATGCTCTGCATTCTTTCGTAGGTAGCCTGCGCGAGCGGTGTCGGATCGCTTCTGGCTCCGTACCAGAACGGCCCTTTCATCGAAAGCCACTTGCACTCGTCAATCCGCATCTTCATCTCATCCGTGATGTAGGCTTCCAGCAGCCTCGGATTTTCGGACCGCTTTTGTTTCTGCGGCTGATATGTGTAGATCCACAAGGTGTCTCCTTTCGTCAGCGCCCGCGGATCGAACGCCACGGCATCGCCAACCCGCAGTCCCGTAGCGAGCATCAGTTCAAGCAGCAGCCGAAACGTCTGTGGATGTTTTGCATATCCATGAGTCCCGCCGTCCAGTTGCGAAGCATGGTCGAGAATGGTAGCGATTTCCTCATCGGTGTACGGTTCCTTCTGCTCGTAGACTGCCTTCACCGTCGTGACCTTGTCGACGAACGCTTCCTTGATCCACCCCCGCCGAAACGCAGAGCGGAGAAAGCACCGAATCTTGGCGAAGGTCGTGGCCTTTGTCGTCATCCGCATTGCCTTCGGCAAGCCAACTGTCTTGAACGTCTCCAGATGATCTACCGTCATCTCGCGGATGTAAACGATGTTCTGCGTCTTAAGAAACCGCTGAAGTCTCTCGAGCGCCAGTCGGTGCTGATTGAGAGTCCGCCCATCGAGGTCCTGTTCGCGGGTGGCGAGATATTTGTCGATGCATTCGGAGAGTGGCGGTCCGGTCAAGGAGTCGGTCTGGACCTGCGCCATCAAAGATGCGCGCAATGCCTCCGCACGCTTCAACTCGGAGAGCTGTGTGCTCTGTCGAGGAACGATATCACCGTTCGGCGTGCGACCATGGATCCAGATTGGGCACTCACAGTCCATCCAGAAACGGCGCTTGCTGCGCGGGACACGGCTCTTGTGGATAGGACAATTCTGCAGGTGTCGCTTATACAAAACGAGGCTTTTTGTGGCCTGAGACACCCCTTTAGTGTACGAGTACTCGTACACAGCGTCAAATAGCCAACGTAAGTTATTGATTATTAAGGTAGTGGCTCCCCGGCATGGATTCGAACCACGATTCACGGCTCCAAAGGCCGCTGTCCTACCATTAGACGACCGGGGATCGGACCGGAAAACGCGAGCGCCCAACCGATGCGAACTCCAGTGTAGCAGCCGGGTGGAGTTACGATAGCCATCATGAAGCTCTTGCTCCCGTTGGCCTGGGCCGCCGCGATCGTGCTGGCCCAATCTTCATCACCCGAGACACCGCTCTCAAGTCCGCCCTACAGTCCCAGCCTGGACATTTCCTCGATGGACCGCTCCGCCGACCCATGCACCGATTTTTATCGATATTCCTGCGGAGGGTGGATCAAAAAGAATCCCATCCCGCCGGATCAGTCGCGTTGGGACGTGTATCAAAAGCTCACCGAGGACAATCTGCGCTTTCTTTGGGGCATTCTGCAGCAGGTCTCTCAACCGTCGGCGGGGCGCACCGCCGTGGAGGCGCAGATCGGCGATTATTTCTACGCTTGCATGGATGAGGGCGCGGTGGAAAACACCGGCGCGGCTCCGCTAAAGCCAGCGCTCGACCGGATCGCGGCCCTCCAATCCATCGCCGATCTGCCGGCGTATCTGGCGGCTCAGCATTTGCGCGGGGTGACGATGATGTTCGACTTCGGCTCCAACCAGGATTACGCCGACTCCTCACGCGTGATCGCCTTCGCCAACGCGGGCGGGCTCGGGTTGCCCGA
>JASHOO010000193.1 GCA_030041035.1 Bryobacteraceae bacterium
TCATGGGCGGCGTAGGGTATTCAGAGCGCCGCGGGCCCTCGAAAATATTGCCGCCTTCAATTTGGCGCCCATTCAGGTTGCCCGCTTTGCCGGAAATTCCCATCAGGCGCTCGGCGCGTTCGTAGTAGGGCTCCAGTTCGTCGTAGGTCAGAGGCCAGTCACGTACCGCGCAGTCTTCGGGGATTCTGTTGCGGCCGTACTTCTCGATGATGTGGGACAGGCGCCGGAAATCGTGCGGATAGTAGCGGTAGGAGATGCCGCTCCAGTGTTCGCCGCCGCCGCCCACCCCGGTTCCGGGCAGGAAAGAACCATACTGGCGGACCGGAAGCGCGCGATCACTCGGCGAATGACGCAGCGTGACGGTTTCGTCGCGGATGGGCTGCATCATGCGGAGGCGGACGGCGTAGTCGAGCTCGTCCATGCCGTCGAGATAGTCGCGCGTCTTGCGCGCACCGCCGCGCTCGAGCACCAGGATTTTGAGCGGCGTGCGGGTGGCGAGTTCCTTGGCCATGGTCAGGCCGGTCCAGCCGCCGCCGACGATGGCGATGTCGACCGGAGGAAGTTTCTTCACGGTTCGATATCCTCGCCGGGCCGTACGGGGCGGCCAAGAATCTGCACAAGGCTGGCAGGCTTCAGGCGGAACGGTTGGCCATAGTGACGGTCGACGTCCTCGAAATAGTTCATCCGCGGTCCGGGGAAGCCGAGGAGCTGCCAGCCGATCAGGTCGTGATTGCCGCCATGCATGGGATCCGAGAACATGCCTTCGACGGTGTGGGTGCGAAGTAGCGCAAAGAACGGAGTAAGCTCGATTTGCTTCAGGCGCTCGTCCTGTTCTGCGGGAGTGAGGAGATGCAAGCGGCCCAGAACCGCGAGACCGGCGCGATACAGTTCGCGAGGAGTTTCCTTGCCCTGCCAGCCCTGTTCGGGAACGCCGGCTTCAAAAGGCGGCTGGGTGTAGCGATAGTAGTCGCGGCCGTAAGCAGACGCGAGCTGACGATCGATGTAGATGACGACGCCGGCTTCATCGGCCCCGGGACCGGATTCGTCGCTGGGGAAAATGCGGGCGGCTGCGGCGGCGATAGTGAGAGCTTCTTCTTCGGTAAAAAAGCGCAGAGGGACGCGGATTGAACGGGCCTGCGCGTGGACACGAGTGGCTTTGCGGTCAAGGGTGTAGAAGAGCAGTCCACCCAGAGTAGTGGCCGACAGAGTCAGAAAATGGCGTCGCGGCCGGCGGGGCATGGTAGTACACTACCGCGATCAGCCCGCCTTCAGCGGATCGGCGGAAACCGTCCAGCCGGTCTTCTGGCCGCGGTTCTGCTGCTTGAGCCAGTCGATCAGCGGCTGGAAATATTCGATGATAGCGGAGGCGTCCGCGCGGTCCTCGCCGGTCATGACCTGGAGCGCCTCCGGCCACGGCTTCGATTGCCCCAGCGCCAGCATGGCCTGGAGCTTGTCGCCAGCGGCTTTCGATTCGTAGAACGAGCAGCGGTTCAATGGTCCGGTGTAGCCTGCCGCCCGGCACATAGCGCGATAAAACTGGAACTGATACACCCTGGCGAGGAAGTAACGCGCATAAGGCGTGTTGGCCGGGATGTGGTACTTAGCGCCGGGATCGAAATCGCTCTCGGTCCGGTTGACCGGTGGCGCCACACCCTGATACTTCTCGCGCAATTCCCACCAGGCCTTGTTGTAATCCGCCGGCTTTACCTGACCTGAGAAAACTTCCCAGCGCCATTTGTCGATCAACAACCCGAACGGCAGGAAGGCGATCTTATCCAACGCCTGGCGCAGCAGCAGAGGCAGATCGGCCTCGGCCGGCGGCGCATGATCGAGGAATCCGATCTTCGTCAAGTATTCCGGCGTGATGGAGAGCGCGATTGCGTCTCCGATGGCTTCGTGAAATCCGTCATTGGCGCCGTTCTTGAACAGGAACGGCAGGTTTTCATAGGCGCGGAAGTAGTAGATGTGACCGAGCTCATGATGCGCGGTGATGAAGTCATCAGAGGTCCCATGCAGACAGACCTTGAGGCGTACGTCCTCGTTGGTGTCGATGTCCCAGGCGCTGGCGTGGCAGACTACATCGCGATCGGCGGGACGCGTGAACTGCGAGCGCTCCCAAAACGTCTCCGGCAGCGGCGCGTACCCAAGCGATCGGAAGAAGTTTTCGCCATACTGCACGATCTCTTTCGCGTTCTTGTGCCGCGATTGCAGGATCTCGCCGAGATCGTAAGTCGTCGGCGCTGAGGGCGGGGCCACCAGGTCGTAGATGTTGCCCCATTCCTGCGCCCACATGTTGCCCAACAGGTCGGCTGGAATCATCCCGTCTTTGCGCTCGGCGGCTGCGCCGTATTCTTCGATCAGCTTGCGCCGCACATAGGCATGCAGTTCGATGTAGAGCGGCTCGACCTGTTTCCACAGGCGCTCCAGATCAGCGGAAAACTGCTCGGGCGTCATGTCATAGTTCGAGCGCCAGAGCGCGCCTGTGTCAGCGAAGCCAAGCTCCCGCGCACCCTGGTTGGATAGCTCGGCGAAGCGCGCGTACCGTTCGCGCATGGGCGCGCCCACTTTATGCCATCCCTCCCAGATGGCCGCGAGCTGGCCCGGATCCCTGACTTTGGCCATCTGCTCTTCGAGATCGTCGATGCCGAAGCACTTCTCACTCTCGCCGCCCGGGCAGTATTTGCCTTTGCCATAATCAGCGTTCAGTGAAGAGGCGACCTGCGTCAGTTCCTCGCGCAGCCGGGCGTCGCTGGGCGCGGGCAGAGTGAGCGAGAGCTTCATGAGCAGGAACTTTCGCTTCAAGTCCGGGGGCAGATCGAGTGTCTCAAAACGCTTGCCTTCGTTAACCAGCTCCGTAGTCCGCTTGATGAGCTGCTCGTTGGCGGCCGCCGTCAGGATCTCGGTGTCGCCGGTGATGTAGGTCTCCGCGACCCATTCAGCGCGCTGTCCCATCACGTAGAGCTTTTGCAGTTCTGCTTCGGCGTTCGCCATGAACGCCTGGGCATCGTGAATCGTTGGAGTCCCTTGCGCCGGCGCACATGGCGCGAGGGCCAGAGACAGAATCAGAAGGGAGCTGGAGGCGATAGAAATTGTGTTGCGAGACCCCATGAAGCCGATTATCGCAGACAAGAGAGAGACCACGGTGTTAGAGAATATAACGGCTCAGGAAACTTTATTTAATCGCTTAGCGCACGATCGAGCAGATCACCCACACCCAGTTGGGGTGCCCATTTTCGCAGATACTCCAGATCAAGGCGATCACGCTGCACGTGGACGACGCCTAGAACATCGCGCCACTGCTGGTCTGAGACTTCGGCTCCCGAACGATACCAGACAAGTTTGGAGAGGATGGAGTCCTCCGGGCTGGCCACCTGAAATCGGACCTCCTCGTTGTCGACCGGAAACCTGCCAGTTTGTCGCCGATTAAACTGGGCCTGCGTGTAGGCATCCGAAGGGGCAGGGAACAGATCGAACTTGTAGGCAGTCGCATAGTGGATCAAATTGAACGACCGCTTGGCGAGCACGGCCTCGCGCATCATATTGGCATCGGCGTAGAAATGCCCGGACAGGGCGGATGCAAGTGGGTCCACCTGGTTGGCGCGAATATCTACCAGCACATCGATATCTCTAGTCGCTCGCGCGACCCCGTGGACGGAGCTGGCCACCGATCCGCTGACGAGATAAGGGATGTCCAGACGATCCAGCGCAGCCAATAGCTCCTGGAATGCCGCCGCGGGTGTCACCGGTTTGGTTGGTCCGGGTCCCAGCCGTAAGCGCGCAACATGGTGGCGCGATCGTGAAAACGCGCCGCGGTCCGAAGGAACACTTCCCGTGCTCCAGCGTGCGGGTACATTTGGCGCACACCGCACTCAGCCAGTCCCCAAAGCATTTCGCTCATTTGAAAAATAGCGGTCGTTTTTTCAGTCACGGTCATTTGGCGCTGAAGAGCAAGGAACACTTGCAGGGCTTGAGGGTCCGTATCCCGGTAATAATCGGCGAATCGCCGCATCCTACGTTCCCCTACAGAATATACCGGCTCAGGTCCTGGTCCTTCACAATGTCGGCGAGCTGTTTGCGGACGAAGGCGGCGTCCACTTTCACGGTTTTCTTTTTCAGGTCAGGGCCGGCGAAGGAGATTTCCTCGAGCACTTTCTCCATGATGGTGTGGAGGCGGCGCGCCCCGATATTCTCCGAGCTTTGATTCACCTGCGCGGCGAAACGGGCGACTTCCTCGAGCGCATCGTCGGTGAGCACGAGCTTGATGCCCTCGGTTTCGAGCAGCGCTTCATATTGTTTCGTCAGTGCGTTCTTGGGCTCTTTGAGGATGCGAATGAAATCCTCGATGGAGAGCGACTTCAGCTCCACGCGGATGGGGAAGCGGCCCTGCAACTCGGGGATCATGTCGCTGGGCTTGGAAACGTGGAACGCGCCCGCGGCGACGAACAGGATGTGATCGGTGCGCACGAATCCGTGGCGCGTGTTGACCGTGGTGCCTTCGACGATGGGCAGGATGTCGCGCTGCACGCCCTCGCGGCTGACGTCAGGACCATGCCCGGATTCGCGGCCGGCGATCTTGTCGATTTCGTCGAGAAAGATGATGCCGTTCGACTCCACGCGCTCCAGCGCGACGCGCGTCACCTGATCCATGTCGATGAGTTTCTGTTCCTCCTCCTGCACCAGGTAGTCGATGGCTTCGCTAACGCGCATATTGCGGCGGCGCGTGCGCTGGCCGAAGAAGTTGGGCAGCATGTCCTTGAGGTTGATGCCCATCTCCTCGATGCCCGCATTGGTAGCGACCTCCAGCGTGGGGCCGCGTTCCTTGACCTCGAGTTCCACCACGCGGTCGTCCAGTTTACCTTCGCGCAGGCGCTCGCGCAGCTTTTCACGAGTGCGCTCGGCGCTCTCGCTCGCTTCCGGCTGCGGCGGCATGAGCAGATCGAGCAGACGCTCTTCGGCATTGGCCTCGGCGCGCTCGGCAACCTCTTCCAGCCGTTCCTCGCGCACCATGTCGATGGCGATATCCACCAGATCGCGAATCATCGATTCCACATCCCGGCCGACGTAGCCGACTTCGGTGAACTTGCTGGCTTCAACTTTCAGAAACGGAGAATTCGAAAGCTTCGCCAGGCGCCGGGCGATTTCGGTTTTTCCCACGCCGGTCGGCCCGATCATGAGAATGTTCTTGGGCATGACCTCTTCGGCCATCTCGGGTGCCAGCTTCTGGCGGCGGATGCGGTTACGCAGGGCGATGGCCACGGCGCGCTTGGCTTCGGCCTGCCCGACGACGTGTTTATCCAGCTCGCGCACGATTTCGCGCGGCGTCAGCTCATCGAGTATGGCCTCGGCATCGACCGACTGGCTGGGAAGATAAATCACCATGGTTAGCCTAATTCCTCGTAGGTGACGTTTTCATTCGTATAGATGCAGATTTTCGCCGCGATTTGCATGGCCTGCTCGACGATGAGCCGGGCAGAGAGCTTGGTGTTGCGCACGAGCGCGGTGGCGGCGGCGAGGGCGAATGGCCCGCCGGACCCGATAGCGGCAACCGGCTCATCGGGCTCAATCACATCGCCGTTGCCGCTCACCAAATACATGCTGTCCTTGTCGGCCACGAGCAGCAGCGCTTCCAGATGGCGCAGGGCTTTATCGGTGCGCCAGTCTTTCGCAAGCTCGACGACCGAGCGCGCCAGGTTGCCGTTGAACTGCTCGAGCTTGGCTTCAAAGCGCGCAAAAAGTGCGAAAGCATCGGCGGTCGAGCCGGCGAATCCAGCGATGATCTTGTCGTTGAACAGGCGGCGCAGTTTCTTGGCGGAGCCTTTGAGCACTTCCTGGCCGAGAGTGACCTGGCCATCGCCCGCCATCACGACTTTGCCGTCACGGCGCACGCAGAGTACCGTCGTGGAGCGAATACGTGGTTTCATTGATCTGTTGATTTCATTGTGGCACAGGGTTACGGCGCGCAGTTCTGCGTTGGCAGATGTCAACCACAGCTAAGGCCGGCAGGCGCCGAAATCTCTCCGTACACTCCATGTCTGGAAGACAAACGAATCGCCGTCGTTCATGCGATTGCCCCGCAAACTCATGCGATCGCCCGCTTTGATGGCTGTAGTGTCGCCCGTCAGTTTGTAGGTGCGATGATCCTTTTCGTCGGCGAGGCGCAACCCGCCGGGGCCCGAGCTGACGCATCCGGTTATGGCGGCGTTGTGCTGATTGTGGTGCAGGATCAGCACCGTCAGCAGCACGCCAACGGCCGCAGAGACCGCGATAATCCCAACTAGGAGCAGTTCGCCGTCTGTCCTGTAATTACCTGCTTGGGCCGGCACAACCAGTGCCAGACACAGCGCCGCCACGAGTGCCGCACGCGAAAATGATTTGACGGGCAATGAAAAGGCCTCCTTAGGGTGAGTCTGAAAAGTATACGTCACCCGGTGTGGATTTTGAGTTAGACGAATTGAACTCCGCTCGTACGTGACACCACCGAATGCTTTTCGAACGCCGGCTGCTTGTCGGGATAATCCGTGCGGAAATGAGCGCCACGGCTCTCTTGCCGTGCGAGTGCGCAGCGCGCGATAAGCCACACGACGGTATGAATGTTGCGCAGGCAGAATTCAGCCAGACCGGCGTTTGGATTCGGCCCCATGGGATCGGCTTCCAGCACGTTACGGGCTTCTTCCAGTTGATCGCCCGAGCGAATGATCCCGCATTTTTGCCACGCGAGGCGGCGAATCTGCGCTTCGGTGTTGCAGGGGAAGAGCGCCTCAGGCGGCTCGATTCCGGCGGAATGCGGAGCCTGCACAGCGGATTTGCGGATGAACCGGCCGGCGCGCGCACCGAACACCACGCCTTCGAGCAGCGAATTACTCGCCAGGCGGTTGGCTCCATGCACGCCCGTGCAAGCGGCTTCGCCCGCCGCGTAGAGGCCGGGCAGGCTGGTGCGTCCATCGAGATCCGTGCGCACACCGCCCATCGCATAGTGCGCAGCCGGATGCACCGGCGCCGGCTGCGTGGCCAGATCGATCCCGTATCGCAGACAGGTTTCGTAGATGCGCGGGAAACGGGCGTGAATGAAATCTCCCCCGCGATGCGAGAGGTCGAGAAAGACGTGCGGCGCATCGGTGGCACGCATTTCGGCGACGATGGCACGAGAAACGACGTCACGAGGCGCCAGCTCCTCAAGCGGATGGTAGCGGTGCATGAAGCGCTCGCCTCGCATGTTGATGAGACGTGCACCCTCGCCGCGCAGCGCTTCGGACAACAGAAACCGCGGCGCACCTTCGACGTGGAGCGCCGTGGGATGGAACTGGACGAACTCGATGTCGCTGATCTCGGCCCCCGCGCGCCATGCCATCGCCATGCCATCGCCAGTGGCCACGTCGGGATTGGTGGTTTCGAGATAGACCCGTCCCAGGCCGCCGGTGGCCAATAGCACGGCGCGCGCGTGAATCGAGCGGCGCTCGCGCGCCTTTTCGTCGAAGACCACCGCACCGCACACGGCGCCGTCAGCCGTCAACAGGTCGGTAATGGCTGCGTAGCTTTGGAAACGAATGCTGGGAAGAGACGCAGCCTTTTGATAGAGCGTGCGCGCGATCTCGCGGCCGGTGGAATCACCGTGCGCGTGCAGAATGCGGCGGCGGCTGTGCGCGCCTTCCTGTGTGAAGGCCAGCTTCGTTCCTTCGCGATCGAATTCAGCTCCCCAGTCAATGAGTTGCTGAATAGCCGCGGGGCCTTCCTCCACCAGCGTATGCACGGCGCTGCGATCGCACAAGCCGTCGCCCGCCGCGATCGTGTCCTGCTCGTGCAGCTCCACTTCGTCGTCGTCACTCAGGGCGACCGCAATGCCGCCCTGCGCATACTCCGACGACGATTCGTGCAGCGTGTCCTTGGCGATCACCAGCACGGTGCCCGCCGGCGCCAGCTCGATGGCTGCGCGTAATCCGGCCACGCCGGCGCCGACAACCAGGAAATCCGGATTCATCAGTTAATTCGATGGTAGCAGGCGAGATCCTGACTCTTACGGACGTTGCAACAGTGCCGCGAAACTTGCCCCGGTCAGCGACTGGCCCCCATCGCAGACAAAAATGCCGCCGGTGATATATGCTGCGGCGTCGCTCGAAAGAAACACTGCCAGGTCGGCGATCTCGTCTTTGCTCGCGAAGCGGCCCAGCGGGATGGAGGCAGCCACCTTGTTGCGGATCTCCTCGGTGGGCGCAAGACGGCGCATGCCCTCGGTGTCTTCCACCGGCCCGGGCGAAATGACATTTAAGCGCACGCCGGCTCCGCCCCATTCGATGGCCAGGGTTTTGATCAGAATGTCGATACCTGCCTTGCCCGCGCACACGTGGGCTTGCAGAGGGATGGGCCGGAAGCCGTGGGTGGCTGAAATGGCGATCACCGATGCGCCCGGCTTGCGCAGATGTTCGTAGGCCGCGCGGCAGGTGTTGAAGGTGCCGAGCAGGTCAATGTCAATCACTGCCTTAAATCCGTTGGCGGACATGCCGAGCGCCGGAGCCGGAAAGTTTCCGGCCGCGCCACAAAGCACAACGTCGATTGCGCCATACCGCTCCCGCGTTTTCTGCAATGCGCCGGCGAGAGCTTCATAGTTGCGAACGTCGGCCGCGAAACCCGATGCTTCGCCGCCCGCCCGATGAATTCCCGCCACAGCCCCGTCCAGCTTCTCCTGAGTGCGCCCCACAAGCGCCACCTTCGCGCCCTGCTCGGCGAAACGCTCCGCGACGCGCAGGCAGATGCCGCTGCCGCCTCCGGTGACGAAGGCCACCTTACCATTCAGCAGACCGTCACGAAATACGGAGCTCATGAGAGGATTGTACTTGACTGACCGGCGGCCTCGGTTTTCGTGCGCACCGCCGCCTGCGGCGTGAGGAAAAACCACACCAGGATTCCCACAAAAGCGATAGCGCCGCCGAAATATAGGCCCGCCGACCAGCCGAACCAGTGTGCGAGCAACGGAGTCACTGTCGGCGCCAACATGCCGCCGATATTTCCGCCCGTGTTGAAGATCGCACCGCCCGTGCCGGAGTGTGTCCCGCTTGCATCGATCGCCGCCGCCCAATAGGGCGCGTCCGTCGCGGAGGCGAAACCTAGCGATAAGCAAAGCAGAGTCACCGTGGCGGCGGTGCCCGTGACGTTCGATCCGATGATCACCAGAACGGCGCTGATCGCCATGCAGCCGACGACGACCATGCGGCGTCCGCTGCGCAAGCCGAAGCGTCGTCCTAGCCGGTCCGAGATCCAGCCGCCGGTGGGCGTGAACAGGATCCAGGCGATCCACATTAGCGTCGTGTAGATCGCACTCTGGTCTGCCCCCATTTTGCGGATCTCGCCAAAATAGTAGTAGAGCCAGAAAAAGAAAATGTACTCAAAATAGTTGGCGGTGACGTAGCCGGCCGTGACGAGCATCAGGTCACGGTTCGTGAAGAGCTCGTTCCAGGGCGTGCGCGCATGGCTTCCACGGCCAAAGGTGTGGGTTTCCTCCGCCGGATAATCGCGTACGTACCAGTACCAGATGCCGGCAAGCACGGCGCTGCCGGCTCCGGCAAGCCAGAAGGAGCCTCGCCATCCGTAGTGCCCACGCATCCAGGAGAACAGCAGGGGCGTCGCCGCTCCTCCAAATCCCGCACCGGACGCGATCCATCCCCACACTCGAGCTCTCGCATGCGGCGCGTTCCAGTTGGCGCTCATTCTGCCCGCCGCTGGATACATCGGTGAGGCGAAGACACCCATGGTGAGCCGGATCACGAGAAACGAAGGGACGATGCCGATGTAAGCGCCCAATCCCGGCGAACCACCCAGAGCCGTGAGCGCGGTGAGCAGCGCCGAGCCGAATGCCATGGCCGCCAGCGACACCCGCGGCCCGGCCACGTCGGTGAACCAACCTCCGGGGATCATCATGATGGCGTAACTGAACAGGTAGGCCGAATACACCGTTCCCATCTGGGTTTCGGAAATAGCAAATTCCTTCATGATGCCCGGGCCGGCGATGGTAATGATGATGCGGTCGACGTAGGTCATCACGCTGAGCAGGACCATCAGCAGGATGACGCCGGCGCGACGGGGATGGATCATGGCGATAAATTGAGCGCGATGCAGCGCGGGCCGCGCACCCGAGGCACGGCAGCAAGGCACTATATCACAACAGCTTCACTTCGCTGCGGTGATGGATTGGACCTGGATGGTTTTGCCGTTGAGTGTGCCCGTGACCTTCACCTTTTGCGCGGCGAATTTTTCCGGCGTTTT
>JASHOO010000194.1 GCA_030041035.1 Bryobacteraceae bacterium
ATGCGGGATCGCACGCCACACGAAACCCATAGTCGGCGTATTGAAACTGTGGCGGAATGCTGGAGCGGGCCGCGCAGCGGCTCACTTTAACATGATGCCGCCACGAACCTCCCCGCGACGCCCGCCGCTCCCCGGTAGCGGGCCCGCGGGGATTTTTTTCCGGCGACACCGCGTAATAGTCTTTCTCGAACCAGTCCGCGCACCACTCGTGCACGTTTTCGCCGAGCTCGTAAAATCCCCAGGGATTGGGCGCACCGCCCACCGGTAGCGTGGCTTTCACTTCCCAGCCCCACCGGTTCACGTATTCCGCGTGCGCCTGCGGCGGCTCATCGCCCCAGGTGTAGAGCGCGCCTTCCCTGCCCGCGCGAGCGGCACGTTCCCACTCGGCTTCCGTGGGCAGCCGGTAATGCTTTTCCGAAATCCGGCTGAGCCATTCGCAATATTTCACGGCTTCAAACCAGCTCACGGCGGCCACGGGTTGATCGGGATGATTGAAGTCCGCGTGGTTCCAAAGCGCCGGCGCAGCGTGGCCGGTGGCGCGCAGGAACGGCGCGTAATCGCGATTCCGCACCGGAAACACAGCCAGCAGGAAATCGTCTACCCAAACGCGATGTACGGGCTGCTCTTCGTCGCGGCCGGTGTCACAGCCCATCAGAAAGAAGCCCGCGGGAACGGGGAGGAGTTCCAGGGAGGGAAGCGGCGCTGGTGTCATCCAGCCCCAATCTTAGCGCGGCGCCATCACTTTTTCGAGAGCGAAAAATTCACATCCACCTGTGTGACGACTTGGACTGGCTGTCCGTTGAGCATCAGCGGCTTGTAGACCCACTGACGCACGGCATCCCTGGCGGCGTCGACCAGTAGCGGATGGCCGCTGACCAGTTCGATGTTGGACACCCGGCCGTCCTTCCCGATGACGATCGTGAACCGGACCAGCCCCTGGATGCGAGCCTGCATAGCGAGAGGAGGATAAATCGGAGCGGGTTGGGTAATCAGATTCTGTTCCTCCACTTTTGCTCCGACGCGGACGCGCTCGGGCACTTCCCCTGCTTGATTTTCCGATGAAAACGGCTGGCGCCCGAGCGGATTGAACAGGTGATACTCGCCATTGAGCTGCGGATCTATAAACCGGAAGACGATGTCGTTCCCGACTCGTTCTATGTGCCGGTAGCGCCATTCTTCATGCGGGGGCATTCCATTGTCGCCGCTAGGGTGAGCATCGATCTCATCCGGCGGCCCGTAGACGATGTATATGTGCCCGCGATCGGTCCTCCAGCCTGGTGCGTTCGACACCGCCCAATGCTCGTTGGCATAGGCGATCCGCCGATAGTGCTCCTCCCTGAACTCGTTGTCGGCCGAGCCCGGCTGCACAGGATCGCGCCGTTGCCAGAACTGCTCGATGAAGTGGTCCCGTTCTGGATCCGTGGTCAGCTTCACGAACGCCGCGCGCTCGGCGTCAGAGATGATGTAGACCACGTCCTCATTGAGCCACTTCATGTAGGGCGAGGTCTCGGCAGTTTGCTCCGGCGCCCCTGAGGAATTCTGTTGAGCCGGCCACGCGCTGAGAGCGGCCGCAATGGTGACGATGAAAACCGCGCAGGCCGCGAGCGGCGTCCACGCGCCACTCGGTCCTGCCGGATACAGCAAACGTCGAATGCGTTTCACGAGACTCCCTCCTGTCGCGGCCACGGCCGGTTCCCAGCCGGACCAACGATTTTGTTCGAGCGCGGCCAGTGCACGGGCGTACTCATGCGCATTGCCGCTCTCGCCCACCACCACGTCATCACAGCAGTTTTCGCGCTCGGTGCGGATCACGCGCGAAATCCACCACACCGCCGGATGATAAAAGAGCAAACCTTCTACCAGACGTTGCAACACGTTCACCAGGTAATCGCAGCGCCGGATGTGCGCCAGTTCGTGCAGCAGGATGGCTTCGACTTGTTCCGCCGGCAATCCGGCCAGCACGCCCACCGGCATGAGAATCAACGGACGGAAATGGCCCAAAACCATGGGGGCATCCGCCATGCAGGATTCGAGCAGCAGAATCGGCCGCGAAACACCCAATCGCGCGCTCAAACGCCCCAGATCCTTCTGCCAGCCCTCGGGCGCACTGCACACGCCGCGCCGCCGCAACCGACAGACCGAAATCCATCCAGCCACTTGCCGCAGATAAAAAATCCAGACGCCCGCGATCCAGAACGGCGCGAGCCAGGGCACGATAGCGGCCAGGCCTGAAATTGCGGACCCCGGCATGCCGGCCTCCGGCGCAGTCCTCCACGGCGGAAACGCAAACGGCCGTATGGTTTTCGCGGCGTGCATACTCTCCGGCATCATGCGGACGAACGTGATGCCGAAGCCTGCGAGCATGAGAAGCATGGCCATCGAGGCCGCGGCATAGCGGATGCGCGGCGACCGCGTTGCCAGAAGCACCGTCCCAAGCACCGCGGTGAGGAGCGCTCCCTCCCAGAGCGAATGCAGCAGGGTCCACCCCACTGCGCCCGCGAGCGGAGTTTCCACCCACGTTTCGAGAGCCATCATTTCTCCCCTTTCGGATATTCATCCAGCAGTTTGCGCAACTCGGCCAACTCTTCCTGGTTCGCCTTGCGCGCCGAGAGGGCGCCGATCAAGAGCGCCTTGGCAGTTCCGCTGAAGGCCCGCTCCATCAAATCTCCGGCAAGCTGGCGCTGCGTCCATTCGCGCGGCCGCGCGGCCTGGTAAACGTGCGCGCGCTCCTTCTCGTTGCGGCGCACCAGGCCCTTTTCGGCCATAATCTGCATGAATTTCAGAATGGTGCTGTATTGCGCGGGCCGCCGCCTGGTGATCACGTTGTGGACCTCGCGCACGGTCGCCGGCCCGATGCTCCACAGCACGGTCAGAATTTCCAGTTCAGCGTCGGTGGGACGGGGCGGCTCGGCTGCCATATACGAAAACCTTACTAGTAACGTTTTCGTATGTCAAGCCGGATGTTCGACGCCAGCCAGGGCGAAACTTACCTGACAAATCATGCCAAGCCGAGAAATCTTAACTAAAACAAAAAAAACAGTAAAGTTTGCTGCTTTGTAGCAATTCTCGCAGGCATTATATCTTTCTTTTCAGTCGCTTGTAGTTGGACGGTTAGTTGCTTCACACTCCGCCCATTTGGGTGAGACATTGGCAGATCCAGGAGGCGCTATGAAACTCAGGAGGATGGGCTCAGGGGCTGGTATCGTCCTTATGTTGGCCCTTTTAGCACCGCACGCAAACGCGGATGTGGTTAGCGTAGGGTACACCGTCACCGGCAGCACGGATGATTGGACCCTCGATTTCACGGTAACCAACAACATACCCGCAGCAGCTGACCAAAAGGTGTACTTTTTTGGGGTGGATATCAGCCCAACGGATGAGACCGGATTCCCATCTGGTTGGACGACATACGTCGACTGGAATACGTCAGACGGTGGTGAAGGAATAGGAGACAACATAACATTCCCTAATGGATGGATCACCGATCTCGGTGCGGGCATCGCCTCGGGAGCCTCCTTGAGTGGTTTCGAAGTCCTGGTCACAACAGCCACGGCCCCCACCGACGTAGCATGGTTCGCATATGGATTCGGCGGCAGCTACGCAGGAGACTGGAACTACTTCGACAACGCGGAAAACCCAGGATTTCAAGGCGGCAGCTCAATCACTTCCACCACTCCCACGATTCCCGAGCCCTCCACCTTTGTGCTCGCGCTGACCGGGCTCGGGTTGTCGGGTTTAATTCGAAAACGTATAGTTTCAGCACTCCGCTAGGTTAGCCTGAGCCAAACCAGGAGGGGGTCAAAAGCATCGTCACCAGAACATGCCTCACCCCTGCGGCGTGTGTTGTCGAGGCCGGGCAAGCCCGGCCGCCGCGCTCAGTTCTCGATGGACAGCTTCTTCATCTTGTAAAGAAGCGCTTTGTAGTCGATGTTGAGAATCTGGGCCGCTTGCTTGCGGTTCCAGCGCGTGGAGTGAAGCGCGGCTAGAATCGCGTCGGTCTCGGCCTGTTCTTTCGCCCGATTGACCTGCTTCAGGATGGGCGTGGAAACGGGTTCGTCCGCCGGGACACCCGCGGCGGCGCCCGCGGCCATCACTTTGGGAGCCTGCGCGGCCCGCGCCGGCGGGGAGCGGCGCAAAATCCGCTCTCGCAGGTCGGAAATAATCGTCTCGGCGTCGCGTACCACCAGGTACTTCCGCATGACGTTCTCCAGCTCGCGGATGTTGCCTGGCCAGTAGTGCGTGACCAGCGCCTGGTGCAGCGCCGGCGTTATGGGCAGCGGCGCCGTGCCGGGGCGCGCATGCTTGCGCAGCAGGAATTCGGCCAGGGGAAGCACTTCGTCCTGGCGTTCGCGCAGCGGCGGAACGCGGATGGTCACCACGTTCAGCCGGTAATAGAGATCTTCGCGGAATCGCCCTTCGGCGATGGCTCTCTCCAGGTCGCAGTGCGTGGCCGAGATCACGCGCACGTCCACGTGAATGGTTTCCTTGCCGCCCAGCCGCTGGAACTCCTGGTCTTGCAGCACCTGTAACAGTTTGGCCTGGAGCTTGAAATCCATGTCGCCGATCTCGTCCAGCAGAATCGTGCCGCCGTCCGCCATCTCGAACATGCCGGGCTTCTTCTGAAATGCCCCGGTGAAGGCGCCGCGCTCATAGCCGAACAGCTCGCTCTCCACCAGCTCCGAAGGCAGCGCCGCGCAGTTCAGTTTCAGGAACACTTTGCCCGCCCGCGGCGATTGCGTACACAACTGACGGGCGATCACTTCCTTGCCCACGCCCGTCTCGCCCTGAATGAGCACGGGCACTTCCGAAGAACCGACCTGTTTCAGCAACGGGTCGATGGACTTCACGCGCACCGTCGGGTAGTCGCCCGGCTCCTTTAGCGCAGGTTGGTCGCTGACGTGCGCCGTGCGGTCGTTGAAGGCGCCGTTTCCCAGGACCTTTTCAATGGCGCTGCACAAATCCTCGTGGCTGACCGGCTTGGGAATGAAATCGGTCGCTCCGCTCTTCATGGCTTCCACCACTTTGAGCGGGGAAGACGCGCCGGAGAGCATGATGACGGGCAGCTCGGAAGTCGTGCGCCGGATCTCACGCAGCGTCTCCAAACCGTCTTTGCGCGGCATCATGATATCCAGCAGAACCAGCGATATCCGCCCCCGGTCGTGTTCCAGGCAGCTCAGTACTTCCTCGCCGTCCTGCGCCGACTCGATGGCGTAACCGTGGCATTTCAGCGCCATCTCCAAATAGCTCCGCACTTCCAACTCGTCTTCTCCCAGTAGGATGGTCCTGCCTGTATTCGCGGTTTGCATAGTTCCTCAGAAGTTGATTGACGAATCACGCCCCCGCACGCAACGTTTGATGCGGTGGTTCAGACATCAAGGTCAGATGGGCTTCCTGCTGAACGAGCGGAAGCACGAAGGAAAACGTAGACCCTGCCTCGCTCGATTCGGCCCAAACTTGGCCCTGATGGGAATTGAGGATCAACTTACAAATTGCCAGACCCAGCCCTCCTCCAGACCGGTCCTGGCCGCCGGAATAAGACGTGTACTCCTCGAATATCTTGTCCAGGTTTTCCGAAGGCACTCCGGGACCCGAATCACAGATATCCACCCGGAAGGAATTCGGTGCCTGCAACCTGGCGGTGCGGCGCTCGCCATTGGTGATGGCTGTTTTTAGCTTGGCACGCCGCTCCCAGAAGTAAGGGTAGCCCCGAACTTCTATGGAGCCATACTTGGGAGTGAACTTGCACGCATTGTCGAGAAGGTTGATCAGCACCTGCTCGATCTGTTCGCGATCGAAATATAAAGCCTGAGGCACGGGCTTCATGTGCAAACTCAGGCGGATTCCCTTGGCGTGGCCGAACGGAGCGATCTCGTGCATGGCCTGATTGATGCACGCCTCGATATCGCCTTTCTGCAAGTTCGGCCGCCGGTCGACCTGCCGGCCGATACTCAACTGAAACATGGCCGTCGCCATGCGGGACAGGCGCTTGATGGAATGCTGCATCCGCTCCAGCACTTCCTGCTGCTCTTCGGTGATCGGTCCCAGTTGCTGGCCCAGAATCAACCCGCAATAGCCCTCGATGGCGGTCAGCGGCGCGCGGAAGTCGTGCACCGCACGCGCCAGAAAATTCGTGCGGTCCTGGTCGTATTCCTGGAGCTTCAGATTGGCGTGCAGCAGGCACTGGAGGATTTCGTCCCGGTCGGCCCACAGCGCATCGATATCCATGGACCGGTTCTTCTCGTGGCGCGCCGCGGCGTGCTCGAGGAAGGCCCGCAGCGTCGCCTTGTTCACCGGCTTGAGCAGGATGGCCATGGCCGCCATCGGTAGCCGCTCCAGCAGCCCCGCC
Source organism: Bryobacteraceae bacterium (assembly GCA_030041035.1). Lineage (GTDB taxonomy): Bacteria > Acidobacteriota > Terriglobia > Bryobacterales > Bryobacteraceae > QHXW01. The sequence goes on from JASHOO010000194.1 coordinate 6,347, forward strand.
ATCTTCTTGCGTGAAGCCAGAAACAGATTCTTGCGCTCCTGCTCGAAATCCAGCTCGCGCGGCAGCGGTACGTCGGAGTCGCAGTCCCAGATGACCAGGTCGGGCGACGCTCCCTCAGGCGCGACTCCCAGGTTCAGAATCCAGTCGTTTCCCCGAAATCCGGCCAGCGTTTCGCGGCACAGCTTGTAAAGCGATTTATCCGTAGATACTAGCTGAATATGCATTTAGCGCGTTGGCCGATAGCCGGGGCCACCAAAGATAGAGAGCAGCATAGCGCAATCCTGATTTTTGTCAAGATTTTCCACTTACTGCTCCCAATTTTTTGACTCATGCTAACTCTAGCTATAGACAGGATTCTACTCAACAGCAAGTCCGGTAAATCCCCTATGGAATGACGGATTTTTCCTAAAAATTTGGAACAAATTCCCACAAACTAAGACAGGTCTTCAGGTTGCAGACGTTACCCGCAGCCAACACGAGGCCGTGGATATCCCTACAGTCCCCTACCGGTACCTACCCTCCTCCGCAAAATATCTGTGGAAAACTGACTGGTGCCAAAAATGCTACCGACTCCGCCGGCTAGAGCCCGGCATCGCAAGCGGCGTATAGCATTGCGAACCCCGACTCCAGCGGACTGCCGGGAACAGATCCAACACCTCCCGCAAACAGCAGAGCACTTGGCGCCGTTCAATGCTTCGCAAACTCATGGAGAAGAGTTTGGAAGCGAAATTGTAGCTCAATGGGAGCTTCGAAGGACTAATCGGCCATGGTCGCAATAGAGGAACGCCGTAAGCGCAAGCGGATCGCGTTGCATTGGCCGGTCCGGCTTTTCCGCGATCTCTCTGCCCCGTCGGTGGAGAGTACGACCGAAAACCTCACGAGCAACGGGTTTTACTGCATTTCCAAAGAGCCGTTTCAACTGGGTGAGCGGCTGGAGTGCATCATTGCGATTCCGGCTGGCAGCTTCGGGTATAACGAGTCGCCGATACGCTTGCAATGCCGCGTGCGCGTGGCGCGCGTCGAGGATCAACACGAAGGTTTTGGATTGGGCTGCCATATTGAAGATTACGACCTACTTACGAACTCCAGATCCGCCCATCCGAGCACCGAGCCCCTAGAGCCGTTGGTTTAGAAGTTGCAAAAAGCACTCTTTGGCATCAACGGTGCAAGGAGTGAGCACGATCCACCGTGAACGGGCGAATCAAACCGATAAATGGGATATATACAGGGGGTTACCTGTGGCTCGCTGTGGCGCTCGCTGCCACGTGCCTGGGTGGTAATGCCTCACTGTCGTTGTCCGCTTACCGTGCTCTGGGCCAGCCGAATCTTCAACAAAACGCCGTCAACACGGCCACCGCCGCTTCCTTGAACTCACCGAAGGGCATAGCCGTCGACAGTAGCGGGCACCTTTACGTGGCGGACACCTCCAACCATCGTGTGCTGGGGTGGGCGGACGAATCCAGTTTCCAGAATGGGGAGGGGGCGACGCTCGTGCTCGGGCAGCCGAATTTCGACCAGACCATCCCGGAAGGGATTGGTGCGCAAGGGCTTGCCTTTCCCGCCGGTTTGGCGGTCGATCCCACGACCGGCAATCTCTATGTGGCGGACGTGGGCAACAACCGCGTGGTGAGGTTTCCCCATCCCTTCGCCAGCGGCTATAACGGCCTGCCGGACGCCGTTTTCGGCCAGCCCAATTTCAATACGCACACGGCGAATACGGGCGGTATCAACAGCCACACCATGGACGGCCCGCTGGCGGTTGCCTGTGACAGCCAGGGCAATTTGTGGGTGTCGGACACCGGGAACAACCGCGTGCTGAGATTTCCAGCATCCCTGTTGAATACAACGGACCCGGGGCCTGACATCATTTTAGGACAGCCGAATTCGACCTCACGAACCGCTGAAGGCGGCAGCGTCGTTTCCGGTTCCGTTTTTAATACGCCCTGGGGGCTGGCCTTCGATGCCAAGGGCAACCTTTATGTCGCGGATTATCTGAACGCCCGGGTGCTTCAGTTCCAGGCGCCGCTCAACTCCTCATCGGTTGCCACGACGGTTTACGGGCAGGCTACGTTCAAAACGCGAACGGTGCCGGCGGTGCCGACGGCATCCTCTCTGGCAGGACCTAGCGGGGTGGCACTGGATGCATTGGGCGACGTTTACGTGGCGGTTCCGGCCGACAATCGCGTGCTGGTCTTTGCCGCTGATTCGGCTTCGGGAGCGGCCGCGGAGAGCGTGATCGGCCAACCGAATCTCACCACCAACACGGTGAACACGGGAGCCTTCCCCGAGGCCTCGGCCATCTCCCTGGCCGGTGTCACAGCCATCGCCCTCGATTCGCAGAACAGCCTCCTCGCAGCCGATGCCGGTAACAATCGCGTGTTGTTGTACACGGCGAACACCGCCTCGGCCACGCGGGTTCTGGGGCAACCGGGGTTTTCGGAAAACGGCCCCAACCAGATCAAGCCGGGCAGCATCAACAGTCCTTACAAGATCGCGATCGATTATTCCGCGGCTCCTTTTGCGCTCTATGTGTCGGACACGAACAACAACCGGGTGTTGGTGTGGACGGACGCCGCTCACTTTCACACAGGGGATGCGGCCGACTTCGTGATCGGACAACCCAACCTGTACACGGCCCTCCCCAACGTCGACGGCGGTGCGAATCTGACACCTTCGGCTATCGACCTGTTTGCACCCAAGGGTATCGCGGTAACGTCGAACGGCGATCTGTTTGTCGCCGACTCGGGCAACAACCGCGTTTTACATTACCCGCGCCCGGTAGCACAATCCGGCCGCATTACGCCGGATATCGTGCTGGGCCAGGCCAATTTCACCAGTTCCAGCACGGACACGGTCAGCGCCGGCTTGCTGAACTCGCCGGGAGGACTCGCCATCGGGCCAAACGGGGACCTGTTCGTGGCTGACACCGGGAACAATCGCGTTCTGGAGTTCCCGAATGGCGCCACGACCGGCGCCGCCGCGATTCGCGTCTACGGCCAGACGAGTTTTACCACCGCGGCGCTGCCGACCACAGTTTCCGCCGAGACGCTGAGCGCGCCGCAAGGGCTTGTGGTGGACGGCTCGTACAATCTTTACGTGGCGGACCTGGGCGCCAACCGCGTGGTGGTTTATCCCAGCACAAACAGCGCCCCGCAGTCGGGGTTGCCGGCATCGCTCGTGCTTGGCCAGGCCGGCTTCGGCTCGAGCACCGGCGCGGGCGGCGCCACGGGGCTGAAGCTGCCGTTCGACGTGGCGCTGGATAGCGGCGGAAACATCTTCGTTTCGGACGCAGAAAACAACCGTGTGGTGGTCTATCCCTCGCTGGTAAATCTTCTACTCAGCCCGGGCGCCCCTTATAGTGCGTATCTGGCGATCGGGCAGCAGAAGATTACCGGTTCGGCGCCCAACTGGGACACGACCAACGGTCTGGCCACGCCGGAAGGTTTGGTGGCACCGGCCGGGCTTCTGGTGGACCGCCAGGACACGCTCTATGTCGGCGACACGGGCAACAGCCGCGTGGTGCAGTTCCTCAAGCAGGTAACCATCGAGAACGCCGCCACATTGCAGTCAGCAGCGCCGGTGGGTGAAGGCGCCTGGTGCACGCTACTCGGTACAGCGCTCGCGACCAGCAGCGGCAGTGTCAAGTCGGGAGCGCTGCCCACGTCGCTCGCCGACCGTCAACTGGTGGTGAACGATGAACTCCTGGCGCCGCTTTCTTCGATTTCCCCGACCGAGATTAAACTGGTCCTGCCGGCCAAGACACCGGTCGGCGCTGAGCGCATTGCCGCGCGAACCGCCGATACGGGAGAGCTGGTTGCGGGCGGACCCATCGTGGTGGCTGAGTATGCCCCCGGATTGTTTACCACCAATCAAAAGGGAACCGGCCAGGCCATGGCGCTCAACGCAGACGGTAGCGCCAACGGCTCGGGCAATCCTGCTGCGCTCGGAAGCGTGGTGACGCTATTCGGCACCGGCGAGGGACCGGTGACGTCGCCCGTGGCCGACGGACAGCCCGCGCCTGGCAGCGACAACACGGTGGCTCAACCCACGAGTAACGGCAACGCCTGCCTGGGGGGACATTCCTACGTCTGCGTGGCCCTGGGCGGGTCGGGCGGCGGCTCGGTATTCGCCAACGTCGAGTACTCCGGCCTGGCGCCCGGAATGGTCGGTATCTGGGAGTTGAAGTTCGAGATCCCCAGCTCGGGCCTGCTGGGAAACACGATTTACGTCCGCGCCGCGATCGGCGGAATCAACCTCAGCAATGAAGTCACGGTAGCAGTCAAGTGAGGATGCGTCCACTCACAGCTCCTGGGGCGCGGCGCCCAGTTTCACATTGACCTTCTCATTGCGGCCGTTGCGGTAGACGGTCAGCTCCAGGGTATCACCGGCGTGTTTGCGGTTCATGGCCCGCTGGAGATCGTCGTCGCGAGTGACGGCTTTGCCGTCGATCGCCGTGATCAGATCGCCGCCGATACCGAGCTCCACATTTCCTACGATCACGACACGGCGCGGCCCGTGGATTCCAGCCTCCTCGGCGGCAGAGTTGCTCTCCACCTGCTGGATCAGGAGACCGCCATCGGCGGGAAGATCGAGCGCCTGCGCCAGATCGCCCTGCACCAGCACCGTCTTGACACCCAGGAACGGCCGGGTGACATGGCCTCGCGTCTCTTCGAGCATGGCCTTGGCGCGGTTGATCGGCATGGCGAAGCCGATCCCGATGTTGCCCTGCGGCCCGTAAATGGCGGTGTTGATGCCGATGACGGAGCCGTGTGAATCGAGCAGCGGCCCGCCGCTATTGCCGGGATTGATGGCGGCATCGGTCTGAATCATGTGCTCCAGCGGCCGCCCGTTCTCATCGGAAATGGACCGGTCGAGCGAGCTCACCACGCCGGTGGTCAGCGTGCCTTCCAGGCCGAACGGGTTGCCGATGGCCAGCACCTTCTGTCCCACTTGCAGCGGGTCGGAATCGCCCATCCGGAGAACCGGCAGATCTTCACGCGGCTGAATTTTCACCAGTGCGAGGTCATTGCTGCGGTCCGTGAACAACACGCGCGCTTTATATTGTTTCTTGTTGGCCAGGGTCACGGTCAGCTCGTGGCCGCCCTGCACGACGTGGAAGTTGGTGAGAATTTTTCCATCGGGACTGATGATGAATCCCGAGCCGGTGTCCTTGCCGGGGTAGACCTGGAAAAACCAGTCCTGATGATAGACGATGCTGGTGATGTTGACGGTGGCGAGATGAGCGGTTTTGTAAATATCGATATTATTCATCTCATCCGTGGTGAATCCCGCGGTGTTGGCGGCTGCGGGAGTGTACCAGGCGCCGGTGGTGCGGCGGACGAACTGGCCGACGTTCCAGTGCGCCACCGAAGTCACGTAATAAAAGCCGGCAACCAGGATCAGGGCCCAGACGAGCGAGCGTAGTCTCATACTTCTATTCTCCGTAAAGCGTCGTAGACTTCGCGAACGCGGCACAAGGTTTGTTCCTTGCTGCCGGAGGTGTCGATCACGTAATCGGCGAACTTTCGTTTTTCAGCCATGGGCATCTGGCGACGAATCCGCGCCAGCACTTCGGTGCGATCGGCATGATCGCGCTTGAGTGAGCGCTCAATCTGCTGCTCCTCTCTACATTCCACCAGAATGAGACGGTCGTAAGTCTTATATGTGCCGGCTTCAATCAGAATGGCCGCTTCGACCACGACGATACCGCGCGGGTCGGCTTGCGCGAATTGACCGATGAGCTCCTTTTCGCGGCGGAATACATGCGGATGCACCAGCCGGTTTAATGTTTGCAAGCGCTCGGGCTTGCCGAAGACCTCGGCCGCGAGGCGTTTGCGATCGATGGTTCCATCTTCATTGAGGATACCGGGGCCGAATTCGCGCACGACATCCGCATACGCTTCGCCCGAGGGGAGCAGAACCCGATGGCCCAGCTCATCGGCCTGAATCAGGTGACAGCCCAGATCCGCCAGCGCCTCGCCCACAAAAGTTTTGCCGCAAGCGAGGCCGCCTGTCAATCCTACTTTTAACATACGACGATGCGGCGCTCGGCAGAATCGATGGTATTGACCATGAGCATGGCAATGGTGAGCGGGCCAACACCGCCGGGGACGGGAGTGTAGGCGGAGGCCTTTTCGAGCACGTCAAGCGGGTGCACATCGCCGATGAGCAGCGTTCCCCTGCGAGCGAACGCTTCGAGCTTTTCGGCGGCGCCAGGACGGCCGGCCGGGAAGATGCGCTCCACATCGGCGCGATTGTCGAGGCGATTCATGCCGACATCGATGACGGTGGCGCCCGGGCGAATGTAATCGGCCGTGATCATGGCGGCGCGGCCGATGGCGGCGATGAGAATATCGGCTTCGCGGCAGACGGCGGCGAGGTCGGGCGTCTTGGAATGGCAGATGGTGACGGTCGAGTTTTCGTGGAGCAGCATCAGGGCCATGGGCTTGCCGACGATATCGCTGCGGCCAACGACGACCGCGCGCTTGCCGGCGATGGGGATCTGGTAGCGCTTCAGCATCTCAATGATGCCGGCGGGCGTGCAGGAGCGCGGGCCGGGACGCCCCGTGGCGAGGTTGCCGACGTTGCAGGGATGGAAACCATCGACGTCTTTTTCGGGTGAAACGGCTAGCAGCACGCGTTTGGAATCGACATGCGGCGGCAGCGGCATCTGCACCAGGATGCCGTCAATTTCAGGCCGACGATTGAGTTCGTCGACGACGGCGAGCAGCTCGCCGGTGGTGACGGTTTCGGGCGGCATCAGGGTTTCGCTATGGATGCCGAGTTCGTGCGACGTTTTGACCTTATTGCGGACGTAGATCTCGGAGGCCGGATTGTGGCCCACAAGGACGACCGCGAGGCCGGGAGGGCGCTGGAGAGTAGTGAGTTTTTCGACGCGCGGGCGGCATTCACTCGTGATTTCGTCGCGGATGCGATTGCCGTCGAGGATCCGGGGCATGTGCTTCTAATGTAGCGGAAATGAGGAGTAGGGCCGTACAGTTTTCGGCCCCTCAGCCGCGGATCAGGCGGACGGCTTCGCTGAGCGAGTTGCCGCCGGCCTTTGCTTCTTCGGTTTCGGCGGGCTCGGGGGGTTCGTCGCCTTCGCCGGGAGCGAGGAACAGATTCGCTTCGAGGCCGTGCTGCTTGGTGTACAAATCGAAGTAGCGTCCCTGCGCGGCATAGAGCGAGCTGTGGGTGCCGCGCTCGACGATGCGGCCGGCTTCGACGACGAGGATCTGGTCGGCGCGGCGGATGGTCGACAGACGGTGCGCGATCACGAACGTGGTGCGGCCGCGCATCAGGTAGGAGAGCCCTTCCTGGATGAGCGCTTCGGATTCGGAATCAAGGCTGGAGGTGGCTTCGTCGAGAATCAGGATGCGTGGCTCGGCGAGGATGGCGCGGGCGATGGAGACCCGCTGCTTCTGGCCGCCGGAGAGCTTGACGCCGCGCTCGCCGACAATAGTCTCGTACCTGTCGGTAAATGTTTCGGCGAATTCATCGACGCGGGCGATGCGGCAGGCGTCGAGGATCTCCTGCTCGGTGGCGCCAGGCCGGGAAAAGGCGACGTTTTCGCGAATGGTGCCGTCGAACAGAAAGTTGTCTTGCAGAACGACGCCGAGCTGCGTGCGATAGGTATCGAGGCGGGTGGTGGAAAGATCGGCGCCGTCGACACGGATGACACCCTGGGTGGGAACGTAGAAAGCGGAGATCAAGCCGATGATGGTGGATTTGCCGGAACCGGAGGGTCCAATCAGCGCGGTGACCGTGCCGGGGCGCGATTCGAACGACACCTCATGGAGCACGGGCTTTCCCGGCTCATAGGAGAAGCTGACGTTTTCAAATGTGAGCTCGCCGCGAATCGAGGCAAGGGGGTCGGTACGGCGGGGATCTTCGTCCTCGGGGCGCTCGCGCATGACCTCGCGCATGCGCTCGAGGCCGGCCAGCGCTTCAGAGATCTGCGTGCCGATCCCGACCACCTGGAACATGGGCGCTACCAGGAAAGCCATGAGCGCGGTGAATGCCACGTAGTCGCCCAGCTTGATGGTGCCGGCGTAGATCTGGCGTGTTCCTACGTACATGATGACCGAACCGACGACGCCGAGCAGGACGGTGGCAGAAAGGCTCATCACGGAGGTCGTCGTGAGGGTCTTCATGACGTTATCGAGCAGCCGCTGGACGCCACCGGAAAAGACTTGCGCTTCGCGGTCCTCCGCGTGGTAGCCCTTGATGACGCGCACGCCGCCGAGTGATTCGGTGAGCCGGCCCGTAACCTCAGCCATGATCTTGGCGCGCTGGCGGAAGATGGGCCGCATGATGCCGAACGCTTTGCGCAGGGCCAAGCCGAAAACGATGAGGAACGACAAGGCCAGCGCGGTGAGCAGGGCGTTCATGTAAAACAGGATGCCGAGAACGATGATGGCGGTCATGACGCCGCCCACGAACTCGACCAGGCCGGTGCCGATGAGATTGCGCAAACCTTCGACATCGTTCATGATGCGCGAGACGAGCGTGCCGGTCTTATTGGCGTCGTAATAGGCCACCGGCAGGCGGCCGACGTGGGCCTGCACCTCCCGCCGCAGTTGGGCGATCAGGCGCTGGGCGGCCTTCGAGAGCAACTGGGTCAGCGCAAAGGAAGTGACGCCCTGGGTGGCCGTTGCTGCGAGCACCGCCAGCACCAGCGGAACCAGCAGATCGGCGCGCCGTTTCCCGATGACGTCATCCACCAGATACTTGGTCGAATAGGGAAGGACCAGGCTGGAGCCGCGATTGATGACCATCAGGAAGAAACTGAAAGCCAGAATGCCGCGGCGCGGGCGGACCAGGACCCAGATATCCGGTAACAGCGCCTTCAGGCGCTCAGACGTCGGAAGTTTGTCTTTGTCGTTTTCCTTTTCTGGAACCAAGCTGGCACCGTACCTCCATTTTACACGTGGCCTTGGCCGCGATCGATGTCGGCAAGCGCGAAGCCGACCTAACAGCCCCGGAGCTGCTTGATTTCCTGCCCGGTAAGGGGCCGGTAGCTGCCGATGGCGAGATCGCCGATGCGTACGTCTCCGATCGCCGTGCGGACCAGTTTCAGGACTTTACTGCCAACGGCTTGAAGCATGCGCCGCACCTGCCGGTTGCGGCCTTCGCTAATGGTCATTTCAATGACGGAGTGCTTGGCGCCGTCGCGCACGCGTTTCACCACCGCCGGCCGCGTGGGTCCATCGCTGAGAGTCACACCATTGCGCAATTTTTCGATCTGCTCGTCGCTGAGGACCGTAGCAGCCTTCACCTGATAGGTCTTGGTGACTTTATGTTGTGGATTCGTCAGCCTTTCCGCGAATTGGGTGTCATTGGTCAGGATGAGCAGCCCGCTCGAGTCCAAGTCGAGTCGCCCGGCGGGAAACACCGGGACGGTAAGGCCGGAGATAAGATCATAGATGGTGGGGCGGTTCTCGGGATCTTTATAAGTAGTGAGGTATCCCTTGGGTTTGTAAAACAGCAGGTATACTTTCCCGCCGGCACGGAGGGGCCGGCCGTCGAGCGAAACCGTATCGCGCGCGAGATCCACCCAGTAGTCGGGGGTCTGAATCAGTTTTCCGTTCACGTGTACACGTCCAGCAGCGATCCAACGTCTGGCTTCTGTTCGGGAACCGAGGCCGGCTTTTGAGATCACGCGCTCCAGCGTCTTCAGGGGACCCTTGCTCTTTTTGCGATCCGGCCGGGACTTCATAATTCGAATCTACAGGAATCATTCCCGCCACGATGAGACAACCGCCGAGCTTCCCTTCGACGACGACGCTGGTGCGGGGGGCACGCCAGCTTCTGACTTTGCGCGGCGAAGCCGGGCCGCGCCGCGGCGCGGCGCTGGGCGAGCTTGGAATCATCAGCGACGGCGCGGTATTAATCCGTGGCGGACGCATTCTGGAAGCAGGTCCCAGCCGGCGCGTAGAAAACCTGGCGCTCGCGCGCGGCGCAATTGAAATCAACGCCGCTGGGCGAGTGGTGGGCCCGGGATTTGTAGACAGCCGCACGCAACCGCTTCCCGCGCTCCGTCAACCGAGACGGCTGGAGGCTCGAACGCAGTCTGTGCTGGAGGGAATGTTACGGCACGGCACGACGACCATTGCCGCCAGCGCAGGCGGCGGGCTGGACTTCTCCGGCCTGGTCGCTGCCTTACGCGTGCTGAGTCACTTCAACGGGCGACCCCTCGAGGTGGTGCCGGATTATTGGGCGACGGCGCCTGCGGAGGCGGCGGCGATCTGCGCCGAAGTGCTGCCTGGGCTGGCCCGCCGCAAACTGACGCAACTGGTCAGCGTAGATTGCGAGGCCTTTGACGAACCGGCCATCCAACAGATTCTGGAGCAGGCGCGCGCACGCGGATTTTTCCTGACCGTGCGTGCCCGGGCATCATCGGCTTGTTTACACATGGCGCTTGAGATGCCGGCGGGAGCCATTGCGCTAGAGGGCGCCGAGCCGCTCCCGTTGCCGGCTTTGGCCAGTTCCGGGGCGGTGTGCACTTTGATTCCGGCGTCAGTTTATGAGCAGCGACTTGAACACGCTTCGGCCCGCAACCTGATCGAAGCCGGCGCCGCGGTCGCATTGGCTTCCGGTTTCGGATTCGAGCAGTCGCGCACCTACAATATGCAGATGGTGATGGCGCTCGCCTGTTCGCAACTGGGCATGTCACCGGCGGAGGCCATAGCGGCAGCCACGATCAATGGAGCCTATGCGATGTCGCGAAGCCGTGAATGCGGTTCTCTCGAACCCGGCAAGGCAGCAAATCTGCTGCTGCTCAATATTGACGATTACCGGGAGCTACCGGAGCAGTTCGGCGTGAATCACGTCCACATGGTGTTCAAGAACGGCAGCGAAGTTTACCGGGAGGGTGAGGTTACCGGGTGGGCGGGCCAATAGTCGAGTGCGTGCCGAACTTTTCCGAGGGGCGCGATGTCACAGTGGTTGCGCGCATCGCGGAAGCCATCGCGTCCGTTCCAGGGATTGCTGTTCTGGATCAGACCTCGGATTGGGACCACAACCGCTCGGTCATGACGTTCGCCGGGGAGCCGGATGCTGCCGCCGAAGGAGCGTTCCGGGCTATTCAGCGTGCCGTAGAATTAATCGACCTACGCCGCCATGGCGGCGTGCATCCGCGCATAGGAGCTGCCGATGTGGTTCCGCTGGTGCCGGTGGCCGGAGTGACGCTGGAGTTTTGCGCGCAACTGGCGGCGCGGCTGGGCGAACGAGTGTGGCGTGAGCTGCATGTACCGGTTTACTTGTACGAAGCAGCGGCTCGGCGGCCCGAACGGGTAAATCTTGCCAACATCCGGCGCGGCGGATTTCGAAAACTGCGTGAGGAAGTGCGCGAGAATCCGGAGAGGCTGCCGGATTTTGGCGAAGCGGCACTGCACGCCACCGCCGGAGCGTGCGTGATTGGCGCGCGGCGGTTTCTTATTGCTTTCAATATCAATCTCAGCACCGGGGATGTCGAGATCGCGCGCCGGATCGCGCGAAAGATTCGCGCATCATCCGGCGGTCTCGCGGCAGTGAAAGCGCTGGGGCTGTTTCTGGAATCCCACGGGCACGCGCAGGTTTCGACGAACCTGACGGATTTTGCGGTAACACCGTTATGCGCGGTTGTCGAGGCGGTGCGAGAGGAAGCCAGACGCTCTGGTGTGGGCATCTCCAGCACCGAGTTGGTTGGCCTGATTCCCCGCAAAGCGCTCGAAACAGCCGGCGATTGCGGACTGAGCATACGGCCGGAACAGATCCTCGAGAACCGGCTCCGACAATGCCTGCGCTACGATAAAAGCTAGTGCTGGTGACGATTGCCGAACCGCCGAAAGTTGCGAGACCGCAGTGGCTTCGCGCGCCCGCGCCGGTAGGCGAGAATTACCGCGAGTTGAAGTCTCTGATCGACTCGATGGGCCTGCACACGGTGTGCGAGAGCGCCGCCTGCCCGAACATTGGAGACTGCTGGAACCGCCGGACGGCGACGTTCATGATACTCGGCAACGTGTGCACGCGGCGCTGCGGTTTTTGCGCGGTGCAAAAGGGCGCGCCGCTCGAAGTGGATTATGATGAGCCGCGCCGCGTCGCCGAAGCCGCGGCTGCCATGGGACTGCGCTACGCGGTGGTTACGAGCGTGAACCGCGATGACCGCAGAGACGGTGGCGCGGAACTTTTCGCGTTAACGATCCATGCCATCCGCGATCGGATTCCCGGGTGCCGTGTGGAGGTGCTGGTTCCTGATTTTCAAGGAAGCCGCGAGGCGCTGGAGATGATGATGGCCGCGCAGCCTGACGTGCTGAATCACAACACGGAGACCGTCCCGCGCCTCTACCGGCAGGTTCGGCTGGGCGCGCGCTACGAACGCTCGCTCGAATTGCTGCGGGCGGCGAAAGAGATTTCACCTTCTACGCCGGTGAAATCGGGGCTCATGCTGGGATTGGGAGAAACGGCGCAGGAGGTGCTCGATGTCATGCGGGATCTGCGGGCGCACCGTGCAGACATTCTCACACTGGGACAATACCTGCGTCCTTCGCCGCGGCATCTGCCGATTGTGCGATACGTGCCTCCGTCCGAGTTTGATGATCTCCGTCGCGCCGGATATGCGATGGGCTTCAGCCACGTGGAGGCAGGGCCGCTGGTGCGCAGCTCATTTCATGCCGCAGACGCCGTCGCATGATTCGGTGAATTGGGTCACAATCATCGAGGCGTGGGTCTTGATTCCAGCGGATCAAAGGCCAAGAATAGAGGCAAACAGAAAATCCGAGCAGCGCTGCTCCAACTTTTAGCAAATCTAAGAGGAAGGAGTGTATCAAGATGGCGGAAGTCGATGTGAAGAAGCAATCTCATGAACAACAGCGAGGCGGCGAATTGCAGCGGCGCGGTGCTTACCCGTCGCTGTTCGCGTTAAGGCCTGGCGACCTCCTGCGCACAAATCCATTTGCCCTTATGCGGCAATTCACGGAGGAGATGGACCGTCTGTTTGAAGGGCGCTCAGCGAGCCGTGAAACGTCGTTGTGGACGCCCACGGTGGAAGTGGCCGAGCATGAAGGCAAGCTCGAAGTCATTGCCGACCTGCCCGGGATCAATGAGAACGACGTGAAAGTAGAAGTAACGGATGAAGGTTTGGTGATTCAGGGACAGCGCAAGCGGGAGCGCGAAGAGAAGGGCGAGCGGTACTATCGCTCCGAGCGCAGCTACGGGCAATTCTATCGCCTGATCCCGCTGCCGGAGAACGCGAACCTCGACCAAGCGCGGGCGGAATTTCACAATGGCGAACTACGTGTCAGCATTCCGGTGCCAGAGCGGAAGCCGAGCGCGCGCGAGATTCCGATCTCGACCGGCGAGGAACGGAAAGAACCGCAGTCGCAGACGGCGGGACAGCAAGCGCGCAAAGCCGCCGGCTAGGGAGGCACCGGTTGTGCTGGAATGATGGAGAGGAGATCACGCCATCGCGATCGCATCCATCAATCCAGCCAACGGCCAAACGCTGCGCACATTTCAGCCGCTCGCGGACCCAGAGATTGAGAGCAAGCTGGCGCGGGCGGCTGCGGCCTATCGCTCGTGGCGGCGCACGACGTTCACCGAGCGCGCGCGGCTGCTCGTGACGGCCGCGGAAATCCTGGAAAACGAGAAGGCGGAGTTCGGCCGGATCATGACGGCCGAGATGGGCAAGCCCATCAAGGCGGCGCGGGACGAGGCGGTGAAGTCCGGCTGGGGATGCCGCTATTACGCGGAGAACGCCGAGAAGTTTCTGGGCGACGAAGCGGTTCCGACCGAAGGCGGAACGTGCTTCGTCGCCTACCAACCCATCGGTCCGGTTCTGGCGGTGATGCCGTGGAATTTTCCGTTCTGGCAGGTATTCCGTTTTGCGGCGCCGGCGTTGATGGCGGGAAACGTCGGGCTGCTCAAACACGCCTCCAATGTGCCGCAATGCGCGCTGGCGATTGAAGATATTTTCCGGCGCGCAGGATTTCCGGAAGGCGCGTTTCAAACGCTGCTGATCACCTCGGCCCAGGTACGGCGCGTGATCGACGACGCACGGGTGATGGCGGTCACGCTCACGGGCAGCGAGCCCGCCGGGCGGCAGGTGGCTTCAGAGGCAGGCCGGCAAATCAAGAAAACCGTGCTGGAACTGGGCGGCAGCGATCCGTTCATCGTGATGCCGTCTGCCGATGTGCAGGCGGCGGCCGCGACCGCGGTCAAGGCGCGGACCATCAATAACGGTCAATCCTGTATTGCGGCCAAACGATTCATCGTAGCGGAAGCGGTGGCGGATGAATTCGAGCGCCGCTTTGTGGCCGGAATGAATGGGCTCAAGGTGGGCGACCCGATGGACGAGAGCGTGGACGTTGGACCGCTGGCCACGCCGCAGATTCTCGAGGATCTGGACCAGCAGGTGCAAAAATCCGTGGCCGCCGGCGCGCAGGTTCTCACCGGCGGAAAGCGGCTGAGCCAGCCGGGCAATTATTACGCACCGACCGTGCTCACGGGCATCCCGCAAGAAGCGCCGGCATACGGTGAAGAACTCTTCGGCCCGGTGGCTTCCCTGTTTCGGGTGCCGGATGCGGACGCCGCGATCCGGCTGGCAAACGACTCTACTTTCGGCCTGGGGGCGAGCGTCTGGACCAACGATAAGCACGAGCGCCAGCGCTTCATCGACGAAATTGAAGCAGGACAGGTGTTCGTCAACGGGATGACGGCGTCGGACCCGCGCCTGCCCTTCGGGGGCGTGAAGGCTTCGGGCTACGGCCGGGAGCTGAGCACCTTCGGGATCCGCGAGTTCGTCAACATCAAAACGGTCTGCATTAAAGGCGCGTAACAGGCGCGCCCGACGCTCAAGCTGCGCGTCGCGACCTGTTACAATCCTCATATATGTTCAAGGGTTTAGAACACACGGCGATCGCCTCGCCGGATCCGGCCAAGCTGGCGCAGTGGTATGTCGACCACCTCGGTTTTGCGATCAATTTCACCTACGCCGGCAATTATTTTGTGAAGGCCGCCAACGGAACGATGCTGGAGATCATTCCTTCGGAGGGAACGCCGGCGCCGCAAAACATGAAAGATCCCGGCATCCGCCACCTGGCGATTCAGGTGGATGATTTCGATGGTGCGCACGCGGAACTCAAGAAACTTGGTGTCAAATTCCTCACTGAGCCGTATAACAATCAGGGCAATCGGTTGGTGTTCTTTACTGACGGCGACGGCAACATTCTGCACTTAATTCACCGCGCGAAACCGTTGCCGTAACCGGCTTCTTTGTGCTTCGTCGCGTCTTCAAGGCATTCCAATACCGCGATTTCCGCCTGATGTGGGCGGGCGCCTGTACTTCCACCATCGGCACGTTCATGCAGACGGTGGCGCAGGCCTGGGTGGTGCTGCAAATCTCAGGATCGGCGCGCATGCTGGGGTTGGACACGTTTCTGGCCAACATCCCGATCTTTCTGTTTTCCCTGGTCGGGGGCGTGATTGCCGACCGTGTGAGCCGGCGCCATCTGCTGCTGGCCTCGCAGTGGGTGCAATTGAGCTGCGCGTTCACGCTGACGGCGTTGTATGCCGTGGGCGTAGTACGCATCTGGCACATTCTGGCGCTGTCGTTCATTGTGGGAACGGCGCAGTCGTTCGGCGGGCCGGCATACTCCGCCATCATTCCTGCGCTGGTGGAGAAGGACGATCTGCCCAACGCGATCGCCCTCAATTCAATTCAGTTTAACCTGGCGCGGGTGATTGGTCCGGTGCTGGGCGGCCTGGCGCTGACGAAGCTGGGCGCAGCCTGGTGTTTCGGGTTGAACGGGCTTTCTTTCATTGCCGTGATCATCTCGCTGATGATGGTGCAATTGAAGTTCGAGCCGCAAGGCACGGGCCAATCCATCCTGAGCAGCATGCAACAAGGATTCGGCTTCATCCGCAAGCAGGGAGCGATGGTGGGCTTGATCGGTCTGGCGTTCAGCATGACGGCTTTTGCCTTCCCCATGATCGTTTTCCTTCCGGTGTTCGCCAAGGACGTATTTCACCAGGGGGCTGCAACTTTCACCATTCTGCTGGTGTGTTCAGGGCTGGGGTCGGTGGCGGGGGCGCTGATTGTGGCGGCGCTAGGCAATGTTCGCAATAAGGGCCGCGTCACGCTACTGATGCTGATTGTGATGGGCTGCCTGATGACCGGCTTTGCGCTCTCGACGAACCTGATCGCCAGTTGCGTTCTCGTTTTCTTTTCGGGCGCGGCAATGCTGTCCGCGTTCGCCATGATCAGCTCGCTTGTGCAATTGATCACCGCCGATGAGATGCGTGGGCGGGTGATGAGCGTGTACAACGTAGCGTTTCGCGGAGGGATGCCGTTCGGGAGCGTGGCATCGGGGTGGCTGATCCCGATGTTCTCGGCGCCGAAAGTGATCGCGGCGAATGCGGTGCTGATGATTATGCTGAGTGCGTATTTCTTCATTTTCCAGCGGCGCGTGGCGGAACTGTGATGAAAATCTGGCTGAGCATTCTGCTGGCGGGAACGCTGGCAGCGGTGGCGCCGACGGACCTGGAGCGGGCTC
>JASHOO010000195.1 GCA_030041035.1 Bryobacteraceae bacterium
AGTCGCGTAACCACCCCATGACGACGAAGGATCTTCCCGGCCTCACACCCGATTTCCAGTGGACGGCCTTCATCGCCGATGAACACACGCCGGCTTTCACCAAGATTAACGTGGGCAACCCCGACTTCTTCCAGAAACTGGCGGGCATACTGGACGCTGCCAGCGTGGATGAGATCAAGACCTATCTTACTTGGCACCTGCTGCACAGCTCGGTGGACGCTCTGCCGCAGCCCTTCGTGGAAGAGGATTTCCACTTCTTCGGCAAAACCCTCAACGGCCAGCAGGAGCTGGCGCCGCGGTGGAAACGCTGCGTGCGCGCTACCGATCGTGCGCTGGGGGAAGCGCTCGGGCAGAAATTCGTGGAAGTGGCGTTTACCGGACCGGCCAAGGCCAAGGCGCTCCAATTGGTGGCCGAGATCGAGCAATCCATGAAGCAGGACATTGCCTCGGCAACCTGGATGAGTGCTGCCACCAAGCAGCAGGCCTACACCAAGCTGGCTGCGGTGACCAACAAGATCGGCTACCCGGAGAAGTGGCGCGATTATTCGAGCGTGGTCATCAAGCCCGACGATTATCTGGGCGACGAAGAGCGGGCCGAGGAGTTCGAGGTGCGGCGCAACCTGAACAAGATCGGCAACCCGGTAGACAAGAGCGAATGGGAAATGACGCCGGGCACGGTGAACGCATATTACGATCCGCCGCAGAACAACATCAACTTTCCAGCCGGAATCCTGCAACGGCCGTTTTATAGCCCGAAGGCGGATGAAGCCGTGAACCTGGGGGCGATTGGGGTGGTGGTGGGACACGAACTGACTCACGGGTTCGACGATCAGGGCCGCAAATACGACGGCTCCGGCAATCTGCGCGACTGGTGGACGTCCGAGGATGCCAAGAACTTCGAGGAGCGCGCCCAGTGTGTAGCGGACGAATACGATCAGTTCAGTCCCGTCGACGGCGTCCATCTGAAGGGCAAGCTGACGCTGGGCGAGAACGCCGCCGACAATGGCGGCATCCGCTTGGCCTACATGGCGCTGATGCGCGACCTGGCCGACAAGACCATGCCCGATACCAAGCTCGATGGCTACACGCCGGAGCAGCAGTTCTTCATCAGCTATGGCCAGGTCTGGTGCGAAAACGCCACCGATGCCAACTCCCGCCTCCGCGCACTGACCGATCCGCATTCCCCCGGCCAATTCCGCGTCATCGGCGTGATCCGGAACATGAAGGAGTTCGAGCAGGCATTCGGGTGCAAAGTGGGCGACCCGATGGTGGCGGAGAAGCAGTGCAGGGTTTGGTGAGGGGGGAGATCTCCCGTTGAGGGGGCCTAAACATTCTTCGGCGGGAGGTTCATTATTTCTCCGATTACATCGTCGGTCCTGCGGCCTGCTCGCCTTGCTCGTTTGCCTGGCTTCGCGGCCCCTCGTCAACCACGAATGCCGGATATACCGCAGGATCAAAAAAGCTGATCATACGAATGCTGGGGACTGGTATGACGACGCGGAATTCGTAGGGATCCAGATGCTCCCTCTCATAAACGCGTAGGTACTCGACAGTGAAGACCAGGGTTAACGCGTCTTTGTCTCGGTGTCCACTGAACCATGGCACTAAAAGAGAGGAACGCATCGTGCGCTTCCAAATTCGGGGCGTCAACGATGAGTCCGATGTAGAACTTGCGATTATCGAGTGTAACCAGGACCGGTCTTTCCTCGCGAGCGGCGGTGTGTACCAACCTGAGGAGGTGGTTGCCATGCCGTTTGATGGCGCTATACTGCGCCTCGGTTGGTGTAAGGAGTTCAGGCCAACCGATTTTCGAGCACGTCCAGTTGATCACATACGGGCAGCAAACGCCCAGCAGGAAGGCGAGGCACGCAGTTCCCAGGAAAGGAACGTCGCGAGGAGCAATCGCGAACCACAAGGCAGTCACCTGCGGTAGTAGTCCAAACAGCAGCATGAAAACGCGCGCCAGTAGGCTCAAGACAACCGCGGCGATCGCAGATTCCAAGAGAAGCCGATATCCGTCCAGCCGTTGCGACCGAAACCGAGTGTAATACAGGGTGTGCAGAAACCAGTAACCTCCCAGGAGGGGAAGCAGGAGGAGGTTGGTGGGCACTCTGAGTTAGACGGAATGCGCCAGCTGTTCACTGAGCGCTTTGCTCGCCTTGCGGTAGCTGGTCTTGCGGCGGATCTCCTCGAGCATCTCGCGAATGTGCTGCTTCTGCATCAACCTTTGAACGTCTACGATCGTCCGTCCGTCTGGCGTGACGGTGATGGTGTCGGTCCGTTTGCTTGATGCTAAGGGAAATCCCATGTCTCCTCCACAACGACTCCTCCCCTTTATTATCGGACGAACCTGCCCATTTGTCTCCCTTTATGAATTTGAAGGGGAAATTGTTTGTTTTCAAATATAAGGCGGCGAGTTGAATGAGCAGCAAGGAACTCTCAGATGATCGATGTTTGAATTCATAGCTGCGGTAAGCTGAAGAACAATGCTGGATCGCCGGATTATCTCCGCTACGCCGCTGGATGACGAGGCGCAGTTCGAGGCCGGGCTGCGGCCGCGGAGGCTTGCGGATTTTACCGGGCAAGCGAAGCTCAAGGAGAATCTCGCTATCGCCATCGAAGCGGCGCGCCGGCGTGGGGAGGCGATGGATCACGTGCTGCTTTACGGCCCGCCGGGACTCGGTAAAACCACGCTCGCCGCAATTATCGCCGAGGAGTTGGGCGTCGAGTTTCAGCAAACCTCCGGTCCGATCCTGCAAAAGAAGCTCGACCTCACCGGCATTCTGACCAATATCAAGGCGCGGCAGGTTTTCTTCATCGACGAGATTCACCGGCTGCTGCCTGATGTGGAAGAGATCCTCTACGCGGCCATCGAAGATTTTCGCGTCGACATCCTGATCGGCGCGGGCCCGGGGGCGCGGACGCATTCGATCGAAATTCCGAAGTTTACGGCCATCGGCGCAACCACGCGGCAGGGCCTGGTGAGCGGGCCGCTGCGCGGACGCTTCGGGTTGGTGCTGCGGCTGAATCATTACGGCGTCGAGGAGCTGCGGCAAATCGTGAAGCGCTCGGCACGGCTGCTCAACGTGGAGATTGATGAGGAAGGCGCAGAGGAAATCTCGCGGCGCAGCCGGGGAACACCACGCATCGCCAACCGGCTGCTGCGGCGAGTGCGCGACTATGCGCAGGTGCGCGCCGACGGCAGGATTTCGCGGCCGGTAGCGGAAACAGCTCTCGATCTACTGGAAGTCGACCGCTTCGGCCTCGATGAGATCGATCAGAAGATCATGATTACGGTGCTGCGGAATTACGGCGGCGGGCCGGTCGGAGTGAATACGATTGGGGCATCGATCGGCGAGGAGCCCGAAACCATCGAGGAGGTCTACGAGCCGTATCTCATCCAGCTTGGTTTCCTCAATCGCACACCGCGCGGGCGCGTGGCGACAGAAAGCGCGTTCGATTATTTCAGGGTGCAGAGAAGAATGCGCGGCGGGGAGCAGCCGGCGTTGTTCTAGGTTCCAGGTGCTAGGTGTCAGGTGCCAGGGAAGACCGTTTATCTCGGGCTGGGATCGAACATCGGGGAGCGGGAACAGAGTTTGCAGGCGGCGATGGATCGGCTGCACTCGCGCGACCTGCGCTTCACACGCCTGTCATCGGTTTATGAGACCGAGCCCCAGGGCATGCGGAACCAGCGCTGGTTTTTGAACCTGGTGGCCGAGGCGGAGACGGACCTGTTTCCCCGGCAATTGCTCGCCCGCATCGTCAAAATCGAGCGGGAACTGGGGCGCAGGCGGGCAATTGAGAACGGGCCGCGCACCATCGACATCGATATCTTGTTTTTCGGGAATGCCGTGGTGCACACCGACGAGCTGACGATTCCGCATCCCCGGTTTGCCGAGCGGCGCTTCGTGCTGGCGCCCCTGGTGGAACTGGCTCCGGACCTGCGCGATCCGGTCTCGCGCCGGACCATGCGCGAATTGCTGGCCTCAACTGCGGGGCAAACGGTACGGCCGGTCGAGTTTCGGGTCATGCGGCCGGTCTGATGCGTAACCTTAGTTAACGCAGTTAACGCCGGGACTAAAAAACACTCAATGTTATAATTTTTCTCAGCGCCAGGAGCCGCTCCCATGAAGATTTTTCTCGATACCGCTAATCTTGACGAGCTGAAGAAAGGGGCCGCCTGGGGCGTGGTCGACGGCGTCACCACCAACCCCTCGCTCATCGCCAAGGAAGGCCGGCCCATGGCCGAGCAGATTCGCATGATCTGCGACATCGTGGACGGCGATATCAGCGCCGAGGTGGTGTCTACCGAAACCAGGGAGATGGTTCGCGAGGGCAGGGAATTGGCGCGTATCCACAAAAATATCGTGGTGAAATGCCCGCTGACGCGCGACGGCATTCGCGCCACCAAGGCGCTTAGCGGAGATGGCATTCGCGTCAACGTCACGCTGTGCTTCTCCTCGGCACAAGCGCTGTTGGCGGCGAAGGCGGGTGCGTACATCATCAGCCCGTTTGTGGGACGGCTCGACGATATCGGCTGGACCGGCATGGAGCTGATTCGCGGCATCACCACCATCTACAAAAATTACGGGTACAAGACGCAGGTGCTGGCCGCGTCGCTGCGTTCTCCCACGCATGTCATCGACTCGGCCACCGCGGGCGCCGCCATCGCGACCATGCCCTTCAAAGTCCTCGATATGCTGTTCAACCACCCGCTGACCGACAAGGGCCTGGAGCAGTTTCTCCAGGACTACCACAAGGCATTTCAGGAGAGCCCGGTCGCTGGTTAGCCACTACTCCCGAAACGTATGAAAATGGCGCTGGCGAATTTGCTTTCGCCCGGCGGGACGATGTTAACCGTGGTTGCCGGAGCCGCTGTTGCTGGTTTGGGCGCCTGGGGTATCTACCGCTACATTAAGAGTCGGCCCAGCCCGTCGGAGCTCGAGCGGCGGCGTCGAACCACTCTCCATGCCCACGGAAAAATGGGCGACGCCAACCTGCTGGAATACCACGAGCACATGGTGGTTTACTCCTATGCCATCGGCGGCGTCGAATATATGGCCAGTCAGGATCTCTCCGATTTGCAGTCCCTTTTACCGGCCGACCGCTGGACCACTATCGGTACGGCTTCCATCAAATACGATCCCCGCAACCCCGCCAACTCGATCGTGCTCAGCGAGGAATGGAGCGGGCTGCGCACCGCGCATCGGGTAGAATAGGCAAGTCTGCCTGCGCTACAGGCAAGGCAGCCCAATCCACTCGGGAGATCATGTATGCATCGGAACAGAATTGTGAAGGCCACCTTGTTGCTGGCTGCTGCCATGGGAGTGTTCAGCGCGGGCCTGCTGACCGGGAAGAACACGTTTCACCAGCCCAACACCATCATTCACGTTGTGACCGTTCAGTGGACCGATGATTCCACGCCGGCACAGCAGCAGGCCGCCATCGACGGCGTGAAAACCATGGCCGGCGAGATTCCAGGCATCCGGAACATCTGGATCAAACCCATCCGCGTGCAGCCTCGGGAATACAGCGCCGCCTTCGCCATCGAGTTCGAAAGCCAGGCCGCTGCCGAAGCTTACGCCGATCATCCCGCGCACAAGGCCTGGGAGAAAATCTACCAGCCCATTCACAAGGAGAGCCGCTCGCAGGAAATCACCAACTAAGCAGGCCGCGCCGATCCGGTCCTGCGCCGGACGATGCTGGGGCGAGGACGCCTCGCCCTGACCTCATACCCACACCTTTTCCAGCTTCACGCCGCGGCGGCAAAGATCGCAGTTTTGGCCGTCGGAATAGTAACTGGCTTCGAGTTTGGCCAGATAATAAAGCGGCAGCGGTCCGAAATCCACCGTGTTGGGGTTCGGCTGATAGATGACCACCGCCAGCCCCAGCACCTGCGCGCCGCTCGATTCGAGCAGCACCTTCATCTCGCGCAGCTTGCTGCCGGAGCGCAGGATGTCGTCCACCAGCACCACCTGCTCGCCGGGATGCTGCTCCAGATACTGGCGGAAACGCATGGGCTTGCCTTCTTCGTCGCGTTCGGCCCAATACACTTGTTTGGCGCGCAAGGCCTCGCACACGCCGTAAGCCACCGGCAGGCCGCCCGTCGCCGGTGCCACGATGGAGAGCTCTGGCACGAGCGCACGAATCTCGGGGTTGGCGCGTAGCAGGCGGCTGAGCCCCACGCTCAGCGTCCGCGCATGCTGGTAATAGCGCATGGCCAGCGGTACCTGTAAGTATTCATTGGAATGCAGGCCGTTCGGATATACGAAATGGCCGTCGCGAAGTGCGCCCGTGTCACGCAGTATGCGCACCACTTCCTCGGAAGTCGGCAGAAGATGCATGCTCTAGTGCGCTCCCTTGCCCGAGAGCACCCTCGGAATCGTCAGCAGCAGAATCTTCCAATCCAGCCCCAACGACCAGTTATCGATATATTGCATGTCCATTTTCATCCAGGTTTCGAAATCCACACTGTCCCGTCCCGCCAGCGCCCATAAACACGTAAGCCCGGGCCGCATGCGCAGCCGCCGCCGCTGCCACCGCTGATATTGCTCCACCTCTTCGGGGACCGCGGGCCGCGGCCCCACCAGCGACATATCGCCGCGTAGAACATTCCACAACTGCGGCCATTCATCAATGGAGAATTTGCGCAAGTAGCGGCCGATCGCTGTCAGCCGCGGATCGTGGGGGATCTTGGGGGCCGTCGAGCGCACGCTCATGTGCACCACGGCGTCCCGCATGAATTCCGCGTTCTGGCACATCGAGCGGAACTTGTAAAAGGTGAACCGGCGGCCGTTCAACCCGCATCGCACTTGGCGAAAAATCGCCGGGCCGGGCGAGGTCAGCCGGATAGCCAGAGCCACCAGGAGCATGAAAGGAGCCAAGACCACCAGCGCGGCACCGGCAATCAAGCAATCGATAGCACGCTTGACCAGCAGCCGGATCTCATCATGCGGCGTTGCCGAAAATGTCAGCAGCGGCGTAAAGGCCAACCGCTCCAGATACACTTCGCTGTTTACGTGCGGGAAGAAATCCACCGCAATGCGAGTGCGTACGCCCTCTTCGTCGCACAACAGGAAATATTCCTCGAGTTCGGCAAGCCGCACGCTGTCCACCGCAAAAATGATCTCGTCAATCACGTACTGTCTGAGCAGCGCGGCCAGCTCTGTGATCGGAAACACGGGATACGCCCCCGCCAGGCGGATCTCGGTCAGCGAAGCCGGAACGTCGGCGAGAAAGCCCTTCAGCCGGATGCCGTACTGCGCCGAGCGCTCGAGCGCCTGCCCCAGATGTTGCGCGCGCTCCCCCAGCCCCACCAGCATCACGTAATGCAGGGCGCCGAACTCGCGCCGCACCACTCCCACCAGCCTCCCCGCGGTCAGCCGGAATATCAGCAGGAAGCCCCAGCTATAAACGGCGAGTAGCGCCAGAAACGGACGGCTGACGTCGAGCCGCATCAGGTACTCGAAAATCACCAGACAAACAACGCCGTAGCCGCATTGCCGCGAGCTGTCGCGCAAGATGATCCGCGGGTCACCCGAGTCCAGCTTGTCGTAAACCTTGAGCCACACGCCGATCATGACCCAGGCCGCCAGCGAAAAGCTCAGCAGCAGCGCTTTTTCGGGCACCGTGAAGAAGAATTTGCGGTCAAAGTGCAGCACCAGCCGCGTCTGATATGCTGCCTCGAACGCCAGTGCGGTCAGCAGCACGTCGGACACGCCAAACAGGATTTTGGCTTTCCGGTGCTGTCGGCTGAACATCCGGAAGACAGAATAGCATGAGGGGCGCACAGCGCTAGCGCCGGGAAACCAACCCCGAGTTGCTGCCTCGCACGCAGATGTTCAGATGGCCATTACCGGCGGAACGCCCGCCTGCCGGGAAAATGTGCGGAATCGCCCAGTTGCTGTTCGATGCGCAGCAACTGGTTGTACTTGGCGATGCGGTCGGTGCGGCTGGCCGAGCCCGTCTTGATCTGACCCGCCCCCGTGGCTACCACCAGATCGGCAATAAACGGATCTTCGGTCTCGCCCGAACGGTGCGACACTACCGCCGCGTAGTCGGCCGCCGAAGCCATCTGCATGGTTTCCAGCGTTTCCGTCAGCGTGCCGATCTGGTTTAGCTTCACCAGAATCGAGTTGGCAATGCCCTCATCAATCCCCCTGCGGAAAATGGAAGGATTGGTGACGAAAATATCGTCGGCCACAAGCTGAATCTTGCCGCCCAGCGTTTTGGTCAGCAGCTTCCAGCCGGGCCAGTCCTCTTCCGACATGCCGTCTTCAAGCGAGATGATCGCCGGAAACTGCCGCACCCAGTTCGCCCAGAACTCCACCATCTGTTCGGAGTTGCGCTGGCTCTTGTCGGATTTTTTGAACACGTACTTGCCGTCGCCGTAGAATTCGCTTGCAGCCGGATCGAGCGCGATGCCGATCTGCTCGCCCGGCTTGTAACCGGCCTGCGTGATCGCTTCCAGCACCACTTCCAGCGCTTCTTCGTTGGATTTCAAGTTCGGTGCAAAGCCGCCTTCATCGCCCACCGCCGTCGAGTAATTTCTTTTCTTCAGAACCTTCTTCAGCGTGTGGAATACCTCCACGCCCATGCGCAGCGCTTCGGAAAATTTCGCAGCGCCGTAGGGGGCAATCATGAATTCCTGCACGTCAACGGAATTGTCGGCATGCACGCCGCCGTTCAGAATGTTCATCAGCGGCACGGGAAGAATGCAGGCGCCCACACCGCCCAGGTAGCGATAGAGCGGAGTACGCTCGGAATGCGCTGCCGCACGCGCCGCGGCCAGCGACACCGCCAGAATCGCGTTCGCCCCGAGTTTGCCCTTGTTGGGCGTTCCGTCCAGCTCGATCATGATGCGATCGATCTGCACCTGCTGGCTGGCGTCCTTGCCCTCGAGCGCCGCCGCGATTTCCTTGTTGATGTGTCCCACGGCCTTGCGCGTGCCTTTTCCCAGGTAGCGCGAGGCGTCTCCATCCCTCAGCTCGACGGCTTCGTGCTCGCCGGTCGATGCCCCCGAGGGAACCGCAGCGCGCCCCACGCTGCCGTCCGCTA
Organism: Bryobacteraceae bacterium; assembly: GCA_030041035.1. Classification (GTDB taxonomy): domain Bacteria; phylum Acidobacteriota; class Terriglobia; order Bryobacterales; family Bryobacteraceae; genus QHXW01. Next base: position 9,058 of record JASHOO010000195.1, read on the forward strand.
GAATCACTTCCGCTTCCACCGTGGGGTTTCCCCGTGAATCCAGGATCTCG
>JASHOO010000196.1 GCA_030041035.1 Bryobacteraceae bacterium
GTGCGGGAAATCCGCACGCTGGGTGCGATGTGGCGGGGGCTGGAAACGGACTCACGGTTTGGCTATTGAGGCACTCCCAGAGGAAACGGGGAGCAACAAGCTAGGCTAGACCTTCGGAACACCGCGCCAGTCCTCGACCCGACCGGCTAGTATCCCGCGATGCCACCTGGTCGTGAAACGCGCTTTGCTGATCTGCAGCCGATGCACGCCGTCTGATGCGGCCCTGCAGATTGACCCTTCCTGGGATGTCCGATCAGCTCGCCGGCAATTTCCACTCCCAGGGTTGTGTTGCTGGTTCGGGGGGCTTATTACGGTGTAGAGAAGTAGACCTTGGTGACGGGTGAGACGCCCGAGGAGTTGGTGATCTGGATTTCGACGGCATTCACCTGCTGCGAGCTGCCCATGATCACCGGGAAGAAGGCGTTCAGCGCGAACATGCCGCCTTCATTGGAGGTCGGGAAGAACTGCTGAAAGGCTGCGCTCCCGTTCACGGTGACGGGTCCGCCGTTCAACGTGTTGCCATTCGCGTCGAGAAACGTGAAGGTCATGCCCGAAGCTGTGCGAGTGTTGTCGAATGCAGTAATCTGCACGCTGAGCCCGCCTGAGGTGTACTGCGCGGTAGCCGAGTCAATCCCCACGGTTGCCGCGGGAATGACCATGTTGTAGGTTTCGGTGAAACTTCCCAGCGTCACCGTGAAAACGATGGTGCCCGCGGTGGTGCCGGTTTGAAACGCCGCGCTGGTTTCCGAACCAAATTCAGCCGCGGTATCGCCCTGATTCACGCTGAACGGCAAAGTCTGGCTGCTGGTGGCGAGAAACATCATTCCGTTATCCGCGTTGGCTCCCGCTGTGCCAGGGGTGAAAGACATCTGGACCTGGCCGGTTCCGGCTGCCTGGGATGGCGAGGTCAGGTTGATGGTCAACGTTCCCTGCTGGGCGCTGGCCAGCTCGGGAATGGCCACGGCAATCATGGGTTGGGGAAACGGCGGATCGAGCCCGGTGCCGGTGAGCGGGATGCTGAGCTGATCGATATCGAGTGCACCGCTTTGCGGGCCGTCGCTCGTGGGTGTGAAATCGACCTCCAGCGTCGCCGACGAGCCTGGCGCGAGCGGAATCGGCAGAGTGACCGGTTCCAATTGAAATGCCGATCCCTGAAGGTTCATCACGGCAATGTTCTGCACAGTGATGGTCGCCTGAGTGGAATTGGTCATCACTACCTGGCACGAAGCCGTGGAGCCCTGCGCCAGACTGCCGAAATTGATGCTGGCGCCGGCGGCCAGCGGCGTAGGCGAATTGTTTTCACAACCCACGGAAATCGCCGCCGCGGAGAGAGCGGTTCCGATGACGGCGAGCGATACGCCGTCGGCCGCGAGGGTGCTGCTGAAGGATCCCGCCTGAGTCGGCGCAAAGCTCACCGTGAAGTTGACGGCGCTTCCGGCGGGCACGGTCTGGGGCAGCGTGGGCGCATACAGGATGGCAAAGGGCGCGCCCACCGAGAGGGTGGTCAGCGGAGTGGCTGCCGCGCCGGTATTGATCAGCGCGAATTGCACGTCGCGGGAATCGCCCACCGAGACCGTTCCGAAACTATATTGCGGAACGGTAATGGGAGCCTGATACGTGCCGTTCACATAGTAGAGTTGCAATTGCGCGGAGAGGCAGCCCGTTCCCAGCGCAGCGAGCAGGAATAGGCGCCGCATCAGGGAAGCTCCTTCGCGGCTGGCAACTGATACACCGTTTCACCGCCGTTGTTGATGCGGATCATACCAGTGGGCGCTCCCATACTTTCCGCTTCAACCCACAGCGCACCGGCTTGCGTCAGGCGGTCTGCGGCTATGGATATATGGCGCTCGACGCCCGCCGCAGTTTGGACAAGGACCTCGCGACCCGCGGCCAGCAGCATGCGATCGCTCAATACGACCAGCGTGCCGGGTTGCGCGGAGAGGCATGCCTGCCCGCCGATGGCGCCCCCGGAAGCGGATTCATGGGTGATGGCGCCGGTTGTGGTGTCGACGGAGAGCAGCCAGAGCACATTTGCCCGGCACACAGCGAGCGACGTTACTTGAGCGTTCATCGGACCCACGGCGATTACGCTGCCGCCGATCATCGCCGGCTCGACCGACACCTGGCTTGCGCCTTTCGGCCCGGTCTGCCATAACTCGGCCGTTTTCGGGAAGAAGGCGTTTTGCGCGCCGAGCACGGCGCTTGCATCGGCCGTGGGAATCCGTTGCGCGATCACGCCATCGGCTGCAAGCGCTAACAATTCGCTATCTGTGATTGCCAGCCCGCTATGGCCATCGAAGGCCCAACCGGTAACGCTCGTGGTGATGGTGTCGCGCAGCAGGAGATTTCCGGATATGCCGTCGACCAGGCGGAGATGCTGGGCGGAGTCGCGCACGACGCCCGCGAGTGGCGTGGCGAGTTTGGATTGCGCGATGGCGGATGGCGCGCACATCAGAATGATGAGAACGGTACGGTTCATCAAGGTTGTCCTATCGTGATGGTGGGTGTGCCGATGGTGACCGCCGGGGAAGACAGGCCGGCGGCGGTAGCGGTGCTGGTCCCGCTATGGCCCGCTCTGCTGAGGCTGGTCGCCGCAAACGCGGCTCCTGCGCCTCCGGCGGCAACCAGCGCCACCCAGAGCCATTTGTGCGAACGGTGGCCGCCATCAGCGCCGATTTCCGCCACCGATTTGGCACTCTTCGCGGTAACGATGATGGTGGGGACACCCTGCGGCGGCTCGGCAGCGGTCTTGACGCTCGGTGCGGCAGGCGGAGGTGGTTGGGCCGCTGCCACTTTGACTGGACCGGTGGCGGTAGTTCCGGGCATGGCAACGGCAGGAGGGGGCGTGCTGGGGCGCTGCGGCGGTGGTGCGGGTTCAGAGTGCTGGGCAGCCGGCTGAGTGGAGAGCGCTTTGCGGTCGGCACTCCCGAGTTGAGCATCGCCGTTACCCATGGATTGCCGCGCGATGGTTCCGGCGCGTGCCTGTTCCTTGGCCGCGGTAATGCGGATGGCAAACGAACCGGCCGTGCGGTTGAGCTGCAAACCGTGGGCGGTTGCGCGGCCGTTGGAATCGGTGATGGCGATATCGGTGCGCAAGCCGTTGGGGAACTGGCCGCCCGGGCCCTCTTCGGGAACCTGGAAGCTGACCCGCGCTCCGGCGACGGGCCGGCCGGTTGCGTCGGTCACTTCGACGCTCAGCGGTTTCGCGTGCGCGCCCAAAGCGTAGGAGGCGCCTTCGCCGGCGACGACTTTAATATGCAGAACGGAATCCTGGGCAACTCCGAGGCACGCGGCGATGAACATCATCGACCACGCACACTTCACGCGCGCTGGTTTGAAGGTTCTGGACACCTGCTGTTTCCTGTCTTTGAAAAGACAGTGAATGCAGACTGCAAAAGTTCTCGGGGATTCAGTGGCGGTGCGCGGACCTCGAGTGCTTCAGCAGAATTCAGCCCCGCGCTCGGCGAGCAACTTTTTCAGAATGGAGCGATGGCAGTGGTCCTCGTTCTCGCAGTAGCAACCTAAGGAGAAGCTGGTCTGGTGAGACAGCGCGGCGAGCAGATCCAGGAGCCGCGACGCATCGGGTTGGTTCATCTCGGCGCGGAATTTGCGCTCGAAGATTTTCCACGAGCGCTGATCTTCGGAGCGCAGAGCAAGCGACACCAGCTCCTGGCTGGGGGAGAGGTTGGGCAGCCAGACATCGTAATAATCCTGCTTGGCGAATTGCGATTTCGGCACTCCGCGGGGCGGGCGGCGAACGGTGCCCAGCCGCAAGCCTTCATCTGGTTTCCTGGGAGTTCCGAGCCTCAACACGCGAATGGGCACGTTCGTATGCTCCTTAACAGAACCAATCTCAGGGCGCGGCATGTCTCGCCCCTACGGGCTTTAACCGGTATCGTACATGAAATCGGCCGGGCCGAGACGCTGTGCGATAATTTGCCCATGCGAGCCACGTTTGCTTGTTGTCTGGTCTCGGTTCTTCCCCTCTGCGCGCAGCCTGCGCCGGGCGGCCGCGGCGGTTCGCTACTCATGAATCAGGCCATGCAACTGGATCTCGACGGCAAAGGTGAGCAAGCGCGGGAAATTTTCGAGAAGGCCATCGACACCGCGCCCAGCCCGGCGGCCAAAGCCAACGCCGAGCGCGCCATGGCCATGTCGTGGGCCTTCGAGAACAACTGCGCCAAAACCGGCGAGTACGAGCAGAAAGTCATCGATTACTGGGTGACGCAGGAAGCCGCGGATCCCGGCAGAGCCTTCTACCAGGAGGGCGAAATGGCGGATGAAGCTGCGCGCGTCTGCATTGAAGCGGGCGACCTGGATGCCTCGGCGGAATGGTACAAGAAGGGCCACGACCTGGGATTGAAGGAGCCCAACGTCGATGCCGACCGCAGGGCGCTGTGGGAATACCGCTACGAGCACGCTCTGGCGCGCATCGCCGCACGGCGCGGGAATCGGGCCGAGGCCGAAAAGCACGTGGCAGCGGCCAAGGCCGCACTGGAGAAAATGACCGGCCTGCGCGCGCAACAGGAGGGGTTCTTTCCTTATCTGACGGGCTACGTGGCGTTTTACCTGGGCGATTATCAAACCGCGTTGGCCGATCTGGAAAAGGCCAACCAGAACGACGCGTTCATCGAGTGCCTGATCGGCCAGACCTACGAAAAGCTCGGCGAGAAGGACAAAGCCACGGAGTACTACCGCAAAGCCTTCGCGGTGCGCGGCCACAATCCACCGGCGGCCTATGCCAAGCCGTTTGCCAGAAAGAAGCTGGGATGATGGAGACAATTCCCGCCGGAAAATCGCTTGCAGATTGCTGCTATGACGCGGTTGCGCCGGGCGGACAAAAGTAACGGGTTGCGGTGGGGCGGAAAAGGAAATAGGCAAAGATAGCGCACAAAAGGCCGTGAACGGCTAACTGGGGCAGCGTGCGGAAAGCGCTCAGGACCACATGGAAGGCGATCCAGGCGAGCGCCAGCCAGCGCGCCCAGTTGTGGCTGCGCAGCATATAAACTCCGGCCACGATCGCTATGAGACTGACCAGCTCGACCCAGACGATGTCGTACGGAAACTCGGGCTGCGCCTTGAGCTCGGTCAGGTGAAAAGCGCCGCCAATCGCACCCGTAAGGATGTACACGCAAGCGACGATGGATATGGAGATGGGACGTTTGTTCATTTGGATAACGGTTTTCCGATTTCCCAATGGTGGCCGAATGGATCGGCGATGCGTCCCACACGCCAGCCATAGGACTGATCCTCGACAGGCCAGACGACGGAGGCTCCGGCTGCGACGGCCTGCCGGTAGGTCGCGTCCGGATCGTCGACGGTCATCACCAGGCGCACGGAACTGCCGTGGAGGGTTTCGGGACTGAAGTTGTGATGCTCGGGGGATTCGTCCGCGAGCCAGAAGACGGCGTCACCTGCGGACATCTGGGCGACTACCGCGCCTCCTTCGTCGTCCACGCGAAACAGCACCTGGGCTCCGAATGCCGCTTGATAGAACTCCACTGCGCGCGCGCCGTTTCGGACCGACAGGAGGGGCGCAATCGTGGTTTTCCGGCTCATGGTCTCAGAGGATATTCTATCCACGATCGTGGCCGTCTTTGGCTCATGTGCTGACAGGCCGGCCTGTGCTATCTTGATCGCCACGGCCGAAATGAACGTGGTAGGGAAGGGGGCATCATGTTCCATCGCATCTGTACGCTGGGTCTTGCCTTGGTGCTCGTTGCGGAGCTCCGGGCGGAACCGATCAAGCTGCACCCGGACAACCCACACTATTATGCATGGAACGGCCAGGCCGCCATCCTCATTACTTCTGCCGAGCACTACGGCGCCGTGATTAATCTGGACTTTGACTACGTCGCGTACCTGGATGCGCTGAAAGCCTACGGGCTGAACTACACGCGCATCTGGCCGGGCGCGCTGCTCGAGATGGTCGGGGAGTTCGTCAAGGACAACACCATGGGTCCGCGGCCGGATCGGACGATCGTGCCGTGGGTACGCAGCAATCTGCCCGGTTATGTGTATGGCGGGAACAAGTTCGATCTCGACCAATGGAACCCGGCGTTTTTCGCGCGCCTCAAGGATTTCATTGAAAAAGCCGCCGAGCGGGGCATCGTGGTGGAGATTTGCTTTTTCAACTCGGAGTACACGCACCGCTGGCCGCTGTCTCCGCTGTACTACCAGAACAACGTGCAAGGCGTGGGGAAGTGCGACTTTAAAGACGCGCAGACGCTGAAATACCCGGACCTGGTCGAGCGGCAGAGCCAATATGTCGCCAAAATTACGCGGGAAGTGAACAGCCACGACAATGTCATTCTGGAGATTTGCGATGAGCCGTCGTTGTACACGCCGCATGCCGAAGCCGGTCCCTGGGTGGGCCGGCTGTTAGAGGTCGTGCATGAGACAGAAAGTTCATTGCCGAAGAAACACCTGGTCGCGCAGGAGGTGGAGGGCGGGATTGGAGGGCCGATCGATTACTCTGCTAGTCCTCTGCTCAACATCATCGTGGGGCAGTATGTGTGGGGGCCGGAACAGGGTGCGGCCCAGATGGGCGGCATGAAAGGCCTCGATTACGAATACGGCCACAGCAAGCCGATTGAGTTCAATGAAACGCCCTACTACCCGTTTCAGTACCACAAAGGCGATGCCGTGGCGGCCTCGCGAGTGGAAGCGTGGGAGTTTATCGTGGGCGGCGGGGCAAGCTTCAACCATCTGAACTCCCGTTACACGATCGAGAATCCTGCCGGCAATACTCCGGACAATGCACTCATCCTGAGCGCTTTGCGAAATCTGAAGAACTTCATTTACAGTTTTGACTTTGTCAAAATGTCTCCGGACAAAAGGTTTGTGGTCAGCGGGATTCCGAATGGGACTTACTGCCGGGGGATCAGTCAGCCGGGAGAGCAGTATGCGCTATACCATCATCACAGTGTACTCGAGGAATCAAACAAGGAATACTATGTGGTGACGCCGGGAAAATACGCGGAAACTCTGGTGCTCGATTTACCTGGTGGCACTTACAAAGCTGACTGGGTAGATCCTGCCTCGGGTTCCGTGCTCAGCTCGCTGGCTTTTACTCATCAGGGCGGCGACAAAGCGTTCATCACGCCCGAGCACGCCATCGACATTGCTTTGCGCATCAAACGCGGTCACTGAGACGCGTCTCAGATAGCCATCAAACCGCCATCAACTGAGTAGAGACCCCCCACGCAATAGTCGGCCTCGTCCGAGGCGAGGAAAACGGCCAGGCCTGCCACATCCTCGGCCCGGCCCAGGCGGCGGTAGGGAATCATGGCCAGCCGCTGCTCGCGCATCTTTTCGTCGGACAATCGCGCGGCGTTCATGGGCGTGTCCATGCATCCGGGAACGATGGCGTTGACGCGGATGTGATCGCGGGAATAATCAGCGGCCATGGCCAGCGTGAGCGCGGCAATTCCTCCTTTACTCGTACTGTAGGCCGTCAGGTTCTGATAGCCCCGCATTCCGGTGGGCGAAGCGAGGTTGATGATGCATCCCCGGCCCTGCTTCAGCATGTGGGGGATCACGTATTTCGCGCAGAGAAAATGGCCGCGGAGGTTGACCGCCAGGGTGTGCTCCCAGACCTCGCTGCTTAACTCGTGCAGGCGGGCGTCCTTGCCGAACATCTGGATGCCTGCGTTGTTGAAAAGAATGTCGATGCGGCCGTAGCGTTCGAGCGTGGCTTCCACCATGGCTCGCACCTCGGCCTCCTCCGCCACGTTCGTTGGGACAAAAAATGCGTCGCCTCCGGCGCTCTGAATCTGTTGCACGGCGGTGCATCCGGTTTCGGCATTGATCTCTGCGATCACCAACCGTGCACCTTCCGCCGCGTAACGCACGGCGACCGCCTTCCCCAGACCCACGCCTGCGCCGGTGACAATTGCAACCTGATTTTTCAATCGCATCGATCAAGACTCCCGGAAATCGATCATCACCGGTGCCCGGCGGAATCCGCGCGTGCGGACAGCAGAATAAACCAATCCCACCACGAACCAAAGACCTCCTACAATCTTCGCTAAATCTCCCAGCCCCAGCCAGATAATGGTGCAGATCAGGAACCCCAGACCGGGCAGTAAGCAGTCCTTCCAGAAACTCTTGTGCCGCCCCTCCTGCGGGAGAAAATAGAACTGGCGAATGGTGGCGATGTTGACGCCCATGAAACCGAGGAAGGCGCCGAAGTTCTGCAATTCTCCGATCAGGTCGTAGCGCTTGCCCAAAGATCCCGCAAACGTCAACGCTCCAATCAGCACAATGTTGAACGTGGGAGTATTCGTTTTCGCGCTGAGGTGGGCAAAGAATCGCTTGGGCAAAACGTTGTCTCGACCCATGCCGAAAAGCAGTCGCGCCGCGCCGACCTGCCCTGTCAATCCCGCACCCAGATTGGCGATGGCGAGCAGGAGCACCATGGCTTCAAAGAGCCAGACGCCGCCTACCCGGCGCGTTGCATCCATAAAGGCAGTGGCGATATCCGGGAAGCTGCGAAAATCCGGCCAGACGCGTTGGCCCAGATAGGTGAGGAATCCGCCGAAAATTCCCGTAAATAGGCAGACAGTCACCAGCGACAGCAGGACGTTGCGTTTTGGGTCGTGGACGTCTTCGGCGAGTGTGGTTACCGAGTCGAAACCGATGTAGGTCAGGGCCGCAAATGAGGTCGCATGAATGACCGCTTTCAAATCGAACTCTTGTGGATCATAAAAAGGAGTTGTGGAAAACAGGCCTCCCCAACCCTGGTGCACCAGCAAATAGCGGATCGCCAGCCCGATAAACGCCAGCAGCACCACGCCCATGTACGCCAGAAGGACATCGTTGGTCCGCGCCGTCGCGCGGATTCCGCGCGCGTTGAGATACGTGATTCCGCCGGCAAAACCCGCCGAGATGATCACATAAGGAACATCCGGAAGCATGCGCTGGACGATGAGCGATCCGTAGACGACGCAGAACAGCGGGATGGTGAAATAGTCGAGCAACATCGCCCAGCCCGCCAGAAAGCCAAGGTGCGGATTAAGCGCCTTCCCCACATAGGTGTATGCCGAGCCGGCCGCAGGATACAGGGCCGCCATGCGTCCGTAGCTGATGGCCGTGAGAACCATGGCCACCATGGCGAACAGGATTGTGTCTACCGTGTGCCCGCGGGCCCTCACCGAAACTAAACCGAATACGGTGACCGGCGCGCTCGGGGTGACCGCCATGATGCCGAAAATAATCAGATCCCACAAAGAGAGCACACGGCGCAGGTGCGGGATTTTACTGTCAGCTGCGGGGACGGGCGCGTCAGCCAAACTTCACCACCTCATCGGTTGGAATCCACGGCTGCCACCAACAGGACCCAGTCGCTGTCACCATCGTGGTTGCTGGCGGGAGGTGTGAACTGCCGCGTTCCGTCATTCCGAAATGGTCCACCGGGAATTGCCGTGTAGGCTCCGTTGGTCGGATCAAACCAGCGGGCATCCGCCGGCGCCTTCAGATTCGCCAGTTTGACGGTGATGGTTCGCGCGGTCGGCATGTAGGCGACAACCAGAGAGCCGTCAGGCGTTCCGGCGGCGGTACAGAAATCGCTCTTGCTGACGCGGGTTCGCAAGTCCCCATAATGCCCAAGCCCGGCTGTGACCGTCGAGTGATCCTGGTCCGGAACCAGATCCTGCCACGGCAGCGACGTAAAGAAATCCTTCCAGATGGCTAACTGCGCCACGCCGACCGTGTCGATGTGGAACTTCCATCCGGAGATGAACGGCCAGGTATAAGCGTTGCCGTAAAGCTGGCCCGTCCCACCGCTCAGCATCGTCCAGTATTCTTGCCGCCTCAGCACCCACGGTGTTCCGTAATCAGTCGGATCGCCCACCTTTTCGAGATCATAGTGACCCTCGACCAAGTAAGTCGGCATTACGGGCTTTTGATTGTAACTATGTAGCATCTCGATGTAAGTCGGCGAGTAAGTGTAAGTACTATTCAAAGAAATAATCGGCGCCCAGGCCTGATCATCCAGAGAAGAACTGGTGGGCACGTTGAGCTCCACGGTGTGCAACGCTCTCGGGCCAGCGGCCTTGATGGCTTTTGCCACGGCCAGCACGACCGCATCATCGTCATGCGTTTGCCAGGTATTGAAATCATCGCCGTGCAACCAGACGATGTTGTCAAAATGCTTGAAGCGTTCGCCAATATACTGACCGTACGCGGTTGCCGCGGTGAGCCCGTTATTGAGCAGGGCTTGAAGCCATAGGCCGCGCCGCGGAGCTCCCGTACAGCACGTATCGATGGGATCCAGAAAAACCACCAGGCCATGATTGGCCGCAGCCGTGATCATTTCATCCACTCGCACAAAATAAGCCTCGTTCGGCTTGGTCAGATCATAGTGCGATGCATCGTTCCCACCGGCTGTATAACCGGTGAAAGGGCGAATGCCGTCAGGTGTGCTGCCGTCTTCGCGGCTGTCGTAATAAGCGGGCGTGGCAACCAGCATGTTCATCCAGACGGCATTAAATCCATGCGCCTGGCGATCGGCGAAAAAGCTCTCGGCGTCCGCCGTGGTTCCCATCCCCACGAGCGCATGCGGATTGTCGCCCACGATCAGGAAAGGCCGATTGTTTCGATCGACCAGATACCGCCGGTTCGCGCTGAGTTTGAGCGGATACGCGGGTGAAGTTGCGCTGCTCACTAAAGCCGGTGCTCCGGCCGACTGACAGATGAGCAACACCAATCCCAGCGTTACGATCGGAGCCCCAGTGTTCCGCACCATTTTTTACCCTTCAGAAAACAGCCAGAGGATTGAACAGCGAACCAGTTCCGCCGGGTAAGCGCAACGGTGCAGCCATCACCATAAACTCCCACCGCTTTTCTTCCTCGCAGATTTTGACCAGCTCTTCGAATTGCAAGCTGTCGGCGCACACCATTCCCATGGAGGCAATTTGCAGCGCATGAATGGGGTGAGCGACTCCCTCCACATTGCTGGGCACCGTTTCCCCATCGCCATCGGGAAAGAAAGCGGCTACTTTGCGCTCATGGAGCAGGCGCATCGTTTCCACATGCAAGCCGGCTTTTCCGTCTCCGTCGTAAGTGTTGTTCCATGGACCTAATTCGAGCCGCCGCCGGTGATGGCCTGTGCGGAAAACAAAGATGTCTCCCTCCCCCAGACGAACGCCCTGGGCTTTCTCCGCCGCCTCCAGCTCCTCTGTGGTGACAGCCTCTCCCGGCTCCAGCCACTTCACCCCACGCAGCCGCGGGATGTCGAGCAGCACTCCACGCCCAATGATGCCGTGCGCGAAAGCCGTAATATCCTGAATCGAAGGACCCCGGGAAGTCACGGCGCTCGCCGGTTTCCCGTTATACAGCTTTCCGTTCATCGCAACATGGCAGAGCGCATCAATATGTGTGTGGCAGTCGCCGTGAAACTCACTCGCCAGGTAATCCGTCGAGAATTGCGTCTCACCCGGGCGTGAAGGCACATCGTAGCTGCGAACCATGTAGTGAACGGCAGGGCGCGGATTGTCCGGCCCTGCAACTTTGTTGATGGGGACAGCCATCGAAACCGAGCGACCCGAACGGACCAGGCCGGCTGCCTTCCGCACGTGCTCCGGCCGGATGTAATTCAGCGTTCCTGTTTCGTCGTCGTCACCCCATCGGCCCCAATTGCACACCGCTTGAAATAATTCGTCGAATCTTGCCCTGGAAACCGGGGCGGGCGTCGTCTTTGTCATCATGTCCTCTTTCTCACTGGCGGTTGGATGCCGAGCGAGTTTGCCTCACTAGCTGGCATTCAGACCACTCGTCGCCGGTATCCCTCTCACCAAAACTCCGGTCGGCGCCTCACCATGATCTCCCTGGCGCGTGGCTCCGTCCGCGCGTGATTTGGCCCGATAACCCGCCGGTGTCATTCCCACCAGCTTTCGGAACACGGTTCCAAAATAACTCTGGTCGCAGAATCCCATCTCCTGGCTGATATCCGACACGGACTTGTCCGTCATGGCCAGCAGCACCTGTGCCCGCTCGATCCGGCAGTGGTTCAGGTACGCCATGAACGATTGGCCGGTGGCTCGCTTGAAGAAGCTCATGAAATGCGACTCACTCATCCCGCAGATGCGCGCCGCTTCCTGCACTTGCGTCGGCTCGTCAAAATGCTTCTCCAGGTGGTCAAAAAGCGGGCGCAAACGCTCCAGCGCGCGCTGCTGCCGCCGGAACGTGTCTACGGTTCCGGCGTAGCTGGCGTACTGGTTCACGAGCAGAATCAGAATCATTTTCAAGTACGTTTTCACCGCCAGCCGCGCTCTAGGACTACCCGCCGGAAGCTCGCTGCGAATGCGCTGCATAAAATCAAAGACCTGGTTGGGGGTGGGCGCACTTGCGGGAACCACATGCGGAAAATGCGGATCCTGCAAAAGAAAAGGCGTCAGATATTCGGCGTTGTCCGGCCCGCCGTCGGCACGAATCAGATCCGGCTGGAAAAACAGTACGGCCAACGTCACCGGAGGATGCGAACGGCACTCGAAGCGGTGATACAATGTGCTGCCCACTACCGCCAGGTCTCCTTCGTGAAGCGTGAGCGACCGGTCCTGAATCTCCAGACTGGCCTCCCCTCTGCACAGATACGCCAACTCGAAATAGTCGTGGCGATTCTTGCGCACGTTGTGCCCCAGGCCGATTTTCATGAATCGAACGTCGATCGGAAATGCCGGATCGAATGGCCAGACATGAATTCCCTCCGCGTTGATTTGCGGTTCCACTACGCGGACCTGGTCCTCACAAAGCTTCTCGGGAATCCGCACGGTACCCACAGTCCCACCTCCGCTTGTCCATTCAGCCGTCCAACAGCTTACGGCAGGATCTCCTGGTAAAGCTTCACTTCAAACTTCTCCACTAACCCAGGCTGCACGTCGTTGAAGAAATGCGCGATGTACGGCATAGCGCAATGTTCGTCGAAGACTTTCTTGTCCTTCCATTTTTCGATGTACGTGATCCAGCGCGGGTCGTCCGTTCGTTGATTCAGTTCGTATCGGATGCAGCCCGGTTCCTTATGTGTGGGCTGCATCAACGGGTGCATCGCGGCAATCAGTTCGTTGGTCTTGCCTTCCTTGGCGCGAAACTCCGCCACGCAAACCACTTCGCTTTTCTCGATCTTCGGCATGCTTAACTCCTGTTCGGGACAGCGTCCCGCTTCAATGACAGATATAATTCGTAAGCTTTGTCGGGCTTTTCCTGGTCATGCACCACGGCCCGCACCGCCTGGATCATGGCGATGGGCGCTTCGCACTGAAAAATGTTGCGGCCCATATCCACTCCCGCGGCGCCCTGGTCGATCGCTTCATACGCCATCTTCAGCGCCTCCGGCTCCGGCAGTTTCTTGCCGCCGGCGATCACCAGCGGCACCGGGCACGCCGCCGCCACCCGTGCGAAACCCTTCTCGCAGTAATACGTCTTCACCACGTGCGCTCCCATCTCGGCGCAAATGCGCGTCGCCAGGCCCAGATATTTCGCATCGCGGACGAGCTCTTTCCCCACGCCAGTCACGGCCAGCGTGGGAATGCCGGTCTTCGTTCCCGCGTCCACCACCTTCACCAGATTGCCAATCGACTGATGCTCGTGCACGCCTCCGATGTACACCTGCACCGCCATGGCAGAGGCGTTCAGCCGTACCGCATCTTCCACATCCACCGCCACCAGCTCATTTGAAAGCTCTTTCAAAATGCTCTGGCCGCCGCTCGATCGCAGCACGACCGGCTTCGCCATCTCCGCCGGGATCGAGGTGCGCAGCGCGCCGCGCGTGATCATGAGCGCATCTGCGTAGGGAACCAGCGGAACAATGGCGATGTCAATGCGCTCTAACCCCGTCGTCGGTCCTTGAAAATAGCCGTGGTCCACCGCCAGCATCACCGTTTTTCCAGTGGCCGGGTTGAAAATCCGAGCCAGCCGGTTCTTCATTCCCCAGTCGAGCGAGTTGCTCCCCTTCAGGAAAAAGGCGTTCGATTGCATCGGAACCCCGATGTGGTAGTCTTTCCCATCCTGCGCATCATCAACATCAGGCATTGCCGGACTCTCCTTTTGAATGACTCAGTCCTTGATAAAACCCCGCAAACATCAAGCTTACTGATGCAGCTCCCGGGTCCAAATGCCCCCGCGTCTTTTCACCCAAGAACTTCGCCCGTCCGTAGCGGGCCGTCAGATGGCGCGTCGCCTCCGCTCCCGTGTGGGCCGCCGCTGCCGCATCGTGCAAAGTCTCCCGCAGACTCTTTCCACCATCGTCTGCCGCACGCATCGCCAGGATGGCGGGCACCAGTGCGTCCACCATCGTCTTATCTCCCGGCTGAGCTTTCGTCTGCTTGCGCAGCGCCGCGAGGCCCGCCTCGAACATGGCCGCCAAATCCGTTGCCGCCGCGTCCGCCATACCCCCGAAGAAAACACCCAGCAGCGAGCTCGATGCTCCGCCATCCACTCCCAGCACGCTCCAGCCCGCTTCTCTGAGGCAGGTCTTTAAATCGTCCGATCCGCCAGGTGCGAAGGCTTTTTCCAGCTTCTCTACCGCACGCAGCATGGTCGCGCCATGATCTCCATCTCCAGAGGCACAGTCCAGCTCGCTCAGCATGGTGTGTTGCGCCCGGATGGCCGCCGCCGCTCCCGCAATCATCCGCGCGAAATCGTTTTTGGTGACGTCACAGCTCATCGCACTACGAAATACGGCGCATTACTCGGCGCGTCCCACAGGCGCAGAAGCACCTGATCCATGCGCGCGATCATCAGTTGAAACCCAGCTTGCTCCTGCGTCGTGATGAACTCCCCGACTTTCGCTCGCGCCAGTTTGATGCCCCTGGCCTTCAGAATCTGATCGACACGCCGGAACAGGATGAACAGCTCCATCAGGGTCGTAGCTCCCGCGCCATTGATGACCACCAGCAGCTCTTCGCCAGCTTTCACCTCCAGATCCTTGAGCAGCATCTCCAGCATGATCTCGGCGGTTTCGTCGGCGCTCTTCAGTTTCATGCGGCCCGTGCCCGCTTCCCCATGCTGCCCCATGCCGATTTCCATTTCATCGTCGCCCAGCTCGAATATCGCGTGCCCGGTCGAAGGGTGCGTAGCCGTTTGCACCGCCACTGCCAGCGTTCGCATGTTGCGTCCCATGCGCTCCGCAATCTCAAAACAGGCGTCCAGGGGTTGCCCTTCTTCCGCCGCCGCGCCTGCAACCTTATATACAGGCAGAAACCCAACCAGCCCCCGCCGGTCCTCCGGATTAGTCCCGCCGGAAATGTCTTCGTGCGTCAGCGTCATCTTGACGTTCAATCCCTCGCGTTTCGCCATCTCCATCGTCAGATTCGCCGAAAGCACGTCACCCGCATGGTTCAGCACGATAAACAGCACACCGGCTCCATAATCCGCCAGCCGGATGGCTTCCAGGCATCGCGGCGCGCCCGGCGCCGCAAAGATCTCACCCGGCACGCTGACATCCAGCATTCCTTCGCCCACAAACCCGCTCAATCCGGGCTCGTGCCCGCTGCCGCCCAGCGTGACTACGCCCACCTTGCCTTTCGCCTTGGGCGCAGCCCGCGCCACCAGGTTGTTTCCCACCAGCCGGATCTGCTGCGGATGCGACAGCGCGAAACCCTCCAGCAACTCCGCCACAATGTTCTCCGGCTGGTTGATGAACTTCTTCATCTTCATCTCGACATCTCCTCGAGCTTACTCATAACTGGCGGGGTCGGGCAGCACGATCTCCTGCTGAAATCCGCGCGTGTGCATCACCAACACAATCAGGCCGATTACGAACCATATGCCGCCGGCAATCTTGGCCGGTGCGCCGAGCCCCAGCCAGATCACGGCGCAAAACAGGAAGCCCAAAACCGGCAGCACGATATCCGCGAAAAATTCCCTCTGTCGTCCCTCCGCCCGCCGCACCCAGAACTGCCAAAACACCGCCAGGTTCACTCCCATGAATCCCAGAAACGCCCCGAAGTTCAGAATCTCCGCCGTCAGCTCGTAGCTCATCACCAGCGCCCCCACGTACGCCAGGATCCCCAGCAGCCAGATATTGCGGTTCGGCGTGTTCCGCACCGGGTGCAGGTGCGCGAAGAACCGCCGGGGAATCACATCGTCGCGCCCCATCCCGAACAACAGCCGCGCCGCGCCCACCTGCGTTGTCAACCCGGCGCCGATATTGGCCACCACCAGCACGATCGCCATCGCCTGAAATAGCCAAACTCCGCCCACGCGCCCGGTCACCTCGATAAATGCCGTCTCGATGTTCGAGTACGTATGGTAGTCGGGCCACACGATCTGGCCCAGATAGACCAGCAATCCGCCGAAGATACCCGTAAACGCGCACACCGATACCGCCGCCAGCATCACATTACGCCGCGGATTCTTCACATCTTCTGCGAGCGTGGTCACGGCGTCGAAACCCAAATAGGTCAGCGCCGCGAACGATGTGGCGCCGGCAATGTCCCGCACGTTGAACGTTTGAGGATCATAAAACGGCTTAATCGTAAATAAGGCCGGCAAGCCCGCATGCGCCATCACGTATCGCACCGCCAGCCAGATGTAGCTCAGCAACACCACGAACATGAACGCCAACAGCACCTGGTTTGCCCTCGTCGTCGAGCGTATGCCCCGCAGATTGAGAAACGTGATCCCGCCTGCGAAAAGCGCTGCGCAAACCGGATACGGCAGCGCCGGCACCGCGCGCTGCAACGCCAGGCTTCCGTAAATCAC
>JASHOO010000197.1 GCA_030041035.1 Bryobacteraceae bacterium
AAGATGCGCTTCGGCCTCGAAGACGGCAGCGAGCACACGCTGGAAGAAGTGGGCCAGAACTTCGCCGTCACCCGCGAGCGCATCCGCCAGATCGAAGCCAAGGCATTACGCAAGCTGCGCCATCCCAGCCGGAGCCACCGCCTACGTACGTTCCTGCAAGATGGCGCCCGCGAAGCTTAATCCTCCATCACGATCCGCACGTCCCACGGCTTTATGGTCAGTTGCTGCCCTTTCTCGACGCGCTGATCGGTCAACAGATCCGAACCGACGCCATAGGGATAGGCGAAAGTCTGTCCGGCTCCCGAGAAATTCAGGTAGTAGTGCAGGACCTGGTTCTGGCCGTTGCGGCCGTGCCGCACCCTCACGGCTGTGGGCAGCGTCTGGTCCACTCCTGTGAGCCCCGCTTGTTTCAAGACGTCGCGGATAATCTCACGCTGAAGCACATCGCTCACTACCGTGCCCTCGTAGGTGAGCGTTCCGTTTCCGTAATGATTGCGCGTAATCGCCGGAAAATGCCAATAGGGATCGTCAAACGACGCCACCACTTCGGCCGTGTCCGGAATCAGGAATTCCTCCCAAATCGAACCCGTGTTCTGATCTCCGGCGCCATAAGGGTCTGGAGTTAGCCGCTCGGGCTTGGCGAGGCTCGTGAACTCCTGGTAGTGGATTCCGGCAGCCGCGCGCAATCCTCCCGGTTGCATGGTGTCGCGCACGGTCGAGTACTCATTGGTGAATCCGCTCTTGAACGCCATGATCACCTGTCCGCCGCCCTTCACGTATTGCGAGATGCGCTCGAGCACCTCGTCCGAAGCACTGTACAGCGGCGGTATCAGGATCACTTTGTAATGCGACAGATCCTGCCCGCCGGCCGGAATGAAATCGGACTCGATATTCAGCTCATAGAGCGCGCCGTACATCTGATGGAGCAAGCTCATGTATCCAACGCTGTCGCTGAACGGCATGTAACTGATGGCGTTGGCGGAGTCGGTGCTGACCAGAATCGCAACCTTGTTATCTTTCCGGAGATTGACCAATTTGGGCCCCAGCTTCTTCAACTCGCCGGCAACCCGCGCCACTTCGGCATACGTCCGGTTCGGCTCCAGATCCTGCGAGAGCACTCCTCTCCAGTAAGTCTCTTGCCCATAATGCAGTGACGACCAGTGCCAATACTCCACCATATTTGCGCCCGCAGCCAGATGCGTATACACCGCCAGCCGGAGCTGCCCCGGATATTGCGGGTATTGCGCTCGCGAATCCCAGCCAATCGTCTGCGCGTTGGTTTCGGTGACCAGGTAGTTCTGGTGCTTCAACGACCGCCCCAAATCGCCCGCTAGCCAGATCGTGCGCCCGTCAAACTCCTTCTGCGTCGTGTAGTACGGGTTCTCCGCCACAATGTCCAGGTTCTTGGCAATCGCCCACTGGTCCAGATTCGTGTGCACACCCCCGCTGAAATCGTGGGTAATAAACTGGTCCGGCCGCTTGTACTCGTTGACGATTTTCGCCTGCCATGCGAGAAACCCGGTCACGATGTCGTGCTGGAAGTTTTCCCACTCGAGCTTGTAGCCCGGATTCAAAATGCCGTTGCGCGGCGGCAGATCCTCCCACCGGTCGATGAGCTGCCCCCAGTACGCCAGGCCCCAGACCCGGTTCAGAACATCCGGCGTCTCGTATTTGTGCCGCAACCGTTCCGCAAACGCCTGGTTGGCGTAGGAAGTCGGAATCCCGTTCGGAAACGTCTCGTTGTCGATCTGATAGCCGATGACGGCCGGGTGATTCTTGAAATGACTCACAATCTGGCGAATGACCCTCTCGGCGTGGCTGCGAAAGTCCGGATTAAGGAAATCGATGTTCTGCCGCGGACCGTAATATCCGGGCGGCAGCGATGGCGGATACGTGGGATAGTAAGGATTGCCCAACGGCGGCACCGTCCCGTTGTGCGTCACCAAAATCTCTGGGTGCGCCTTGTACAGCCACGTTGGAATTGTATAAGTCGGAGTCCCCAGAATCACTTTGATTCCTGCCTGCTGCAAGCGGTCCAATGCCCGCTCCATCCATGCGAACTGAAAATCCCCATCCCTCGGCTCCCAACTGCTCCAGGTAGACTCCCCTACCCTGACCACCGTGATCCCGGCCTTCTGCATCAGTTCGACATCCTGATCCAGCCGTTCGTGAGGCATGTACTCCGGATAGTACGCCACACCGTACAAAATGGTCTCCATCCGGTTCGGAGCAAACGTGGCAGCTTGCGCAACGGCAAGCGGCAGAGCCACCAGCATAGAAAGCGATTTCATATCTGCTAGACCATAGCGCACCCTCGGCGCCCCGCGCCAGGACTAGGTGTAGACTGACGGAAGGAGTTGCCGATGCGCCTGATCCGCCCTGTTTGCTTGGGCGCTAGTTTCCTGATCATGTTCGCGGTCGCCGGCGATACGGGTGTCCATCCCCGTGCCGGTAGTACAGATTACCCCGTCAGCCGGCCCGCAAAGAACGCCGCCATCGGCGCGGCCCTGGTGCCGGCCGACCAGGTGAAGAAGATTCTTCCCGCGGAAACCAGTAAGGATTATGTCGTGGTGGAAGTCGCGGTTTATCCGCAGAACGGCGCCGCAGTGGACGTGGTCGCCCTCGACTTCGCTTTGAAATTTGGTCCTGACGGCGTCCGCTACCCCTCCACTCCGCAGGAGGTGGCTTCCGCGTGGACCGAAAAGCAACCTTCGCTTCCCGGCCATGGTATCCACGGCACCGCCGAGGCCGGCGTTACGTATAACGACGGCGGCGATCCGGCCACCGGGCGCGTTCACGAAAGATCCACGTACGAGAGCGTCTCGGTGACCAACAATCCCTCCCCCGGTAATCCTCCGCCTCCTCGCTACGATCCCTCGGGTGTGGAGGCCCGTGCGCGGGAGAAAGCGCTGCCGGAGGGACAAGCACGCCATGCCGTCGCCGGCTACCTGTATTTTCCCGTGCCCGCCAAGCGGCACAGGGGCGCTAATCTGGAATTGAAATATTTCAAGGATGGCGCTACGGTTGTGCTTCCTCTGCCCGCCAGGTAACCCGCACGGTTACCACTCAACATGAATCGCGCTGCGCATCAAACGGCCGGCCACAAAAACATTTCGTAATAAAAATGTTTCGCGCTAAGATGGCAGATGGTCGAGGAATCGCGCGCCGGCCGGAGTCATTGCACCTCGCTCATCCCGTCGCGTGCTGCCTCGCTGCCTGCACCGATGCGCGCCGCACACCTCAAAGTCCTCCCCTCAACCGGAGTGGAGCGGCCGGCCCCATCGAATGGGATCCGTGCCGAGTGCAAGCCCGTACTTGCCGCCGACGCACGGCCCGCGGATCTGGATCATCCTTCGCTTTATCTCAACCCTGAGCTGAGTCTGCTCGAGTTTCAGCACCGCGTGCTCGAAGAAGCGCGCGATGCGCGCAACCCGCTGCTCGAACGCGTCAAGTTTCTCGCCATCCTCAGCTCCAATCTCGACGAATTCTTCATGGTGCGTGTGGCCGGGCTGCTGCAACAGATCGAAAACGGCGTCCAGGAGGCCAGCATCGACGGCCGGCAGCCCGCAGCACAGCTCGCAGCCATTCGCGATGAAGTCACGCGCCTGATCGCGGAAGCGTATGCCTGTTACCGCGATGAGTTGCTTCCTGCGCTTGCTGCCGCCGGCATCACCGTCACCGGATATTGCTCACTCAACTCCAGCCAGCAGGCCCAGCTTCGGTCGTATTTTTTGGAGAGCATCTATCCCATCCTCACCCCCCTCGCCTTTGACCCCGGCCGTCCTTTCCCCCACATCTCGAATCTCAGCCTCAATCTGGCTGTAGTGGTGCGTGACCTCGATGGCATCGAGCATTTCGCCCGCGTTAAAGCGCCCGACAGCCTCGCGCAACTCGTGCCCGTCCCC
>JASHOO010000018.1 GCA_030041035.1 Bryobacteraceae bacterium
CACGAGCACCATTCCGGCTACTAAGGCGCTGCTCGTGAGCGCCAGTCTTTTCCCGATCGTCATTCGCTGTGGCATGTTGGCTTTCTTGATCTCGCGGATCCCCCCGAGACTGTCATCCCTGATATCGGCGAGTTGCGGGTATGACTTGAGGTGTACCGGCCGGATTCGATTCCGCCCTACAGCAATCCCCAGTACCAGTGAATGACCGGCGCCCCGGTGAGCGCCACCAGAATGCCCGCGAAGCCCAGAAAGGCCCCGAACGGCAGCTCGTAAGTCGCAGCGTCTTTCTTGGCGGCGTAGATATAGATCAACCCGATCACCGAGCCCAGGATCGAACCCACCACCAGCGTCAGCAGCGCGGCTCTCAGGCCGAGAAACGCGCCCACCATGGCCAACATCTTGACGTCGCCCAGGCCCAGGCCCTCCTTGTGGCGCACCTTTTCGAACACCCATCCGCCCAGCGCCAGCAACCCGGAGGGCAACGCCGCGCCCAAGACCGATTCCCCGAGCGACGCCCAGTGCGGACCCGGCCGAAAGCCCGCCACGCTCAGCACCAGCCGCGCCACCATGTCGTTCACGGGAACGAACCAGGCGAACACCAGGCCGGCCACGGTTCCGCCCAGCGTGAATTCATCGGGAAGAATCAGCGTGTCGAGATCGGTAAACGTCAGGCCCACCAGCAGCGCACAAAGCACGCACAGCTTGAGCGCCACCCCGCTCGCGCCGAGCGCGGCCACAATCACGAAAAACAGCACCCCCGTCAGCAGCTCGATGAACGGATAACGGAAGGAAATGGGCTGGCCGCAGTGGCGGCACTTGCGCCCCAGCAGCCAAAAGCTCACCAGCGGAATGTTGTCGTACCACGCGATCGGTTTCTGGCAACCGGGGCAAAACGAGCGCGGCTTCACCACCGAAAGATCGCGCGGCAGCCGGTAGATGCAGACGTTGAGGAAACTCCCTACGATTAAGCCGTACAGCAACGCAATCAGGGGATAAGCCATCACGCCACCGACTCGTATACCGCCATTGTGCCCGAAACCATGCGGCCGACCGAGTACCGCTCCTCCACCCTGCGGCGCGCCTCCGCGGCCAGCGACCGGGCCAGCGCCCCATCCTCGCGCAGCCGCCGGATAGCTGCGGCGACGGCCGCGGGTGTATTTTCCGTCAGCAACCCCGTGCGCTCATGCTCGACGATCTCCGTGAGTCCGCCGGCGCGGCTCGCAATCACCGGAACCCCCGCCGCCATGGCCAGCAGTACCGCCGAGCCGAGTCCTTCGGATTCGGTGATGTAGACCAACATTCCGGCGCGCGCCAGATCCGTTTCCAGATCGCGCGAGACGAGCGCATCGAGGCCCGCCAGCTTTACCGCAGCAAGCGCCAGGCTCGTGCCTTTCCGCAGGTCTTCGCTCGCCGGCACGACAATTTCGGAGCCTCCTGAAACCGCCAGCATCGGCACGCCATCATACACGATGCTGATACGCGACGGGTCGATCCCCGCATCGGCCAGCGTCTGCCGCACACACTCGGAAACGGCGATGTAGTGCGCGGCGCGCCGGTATTTCCAATCGGAGAGGAAGTTTCGCTGCACCGGAAACGCCACGCGCCTCGAAACCACCAGAGGTACGCACGCGGCTAACGCGGCCAGAGTGTGGGACCGGGCGTCGTGGGCATGCGTGAGATCGGCCGTACGCTCCAATCTCCGCACGGATCGAAAGCTCACGGGATGCACTTCGAACCCCCGTCGCATCGCCTGCTCGAACAGTGGAGCATTCCCCCGTGCCAGCAGCACATTCTCACAGCCCTTGGCCCTCAGGCCCTCCATCAGCCGCAACACCTGCCACTGCCCACCGCGCATTTCCCTTCCCGAATCGATGTGGAGAATCCGCATGTCTAAGGGTCGAGGCCTGCCTCGCCCCTATATCGAGCTCATGTTGCGCGCTTTGGCGTATTTCAGAAACGTGTAAAGCGCCGCCATGTAAGCGATGGTCAGCCCTTCCAGGCCGTCCTGAAACCCGCGCTGCAGGAAGTAGGTTTTCACGAACGTCCAGGTGGGATCGAGAATCATGTTGCGCGTGTAGATCTTCTGCTTGCGAAACACCAGTTCCTCGGCAGCCAGCGTGGTGTACCGGTCCATGGTCCTCAAGTGCTCGGAAAGCGAGTCGCAGGTATAGTGCAGCAGATTGGCGTCGAGATGGCCCACCCGCCCGTGCACCTCCACGCTCTCGTGCACGAAATCGCCCACCCATTTGGCTTTGCCGCGGTGATACAGCCGCACCTTGCGGTCCGGATACCAGCCCGAGTGCAGAATCCAGCGGCCCATGTATTGCGCCAGGCGCGGCACGGTGTAGGCGTCGCAGCTCGGGCCTTTCTTCTTGAGCGTCCAGATTTCGCCTTCGAGCGATTCGCTCAACGCTTCGTCAGCGTCCAGCGAGAGGATCCAGTCGTTCTCGGCCCGGTCGGCAGCGTAGTTCTTCTGCGGCGCGTAACCGTGCCACGGGCTTTCCACCACGCGCGCCCCCAGGTTCGCGGCCAGCTCCACCGTCCGGTCGTTCGAGCCCGAATCCACCACCACGATCTCGTCGCAGCAGCGCAGGCTCTCGATGGAGCGCGCGATATTGCGCTCCTCGTTGAGCGTGATGATGGTGGCCGTGATCTTCATTCCGCCTCAGAATCCGCCGGTGTAGGCGACGGGTGCGAGCGTGAACGAGAGCAGAAATATAGCCAGCGCCAGCGCGGCCAGCTTCCGCCGCCCTGCGCTCAGGGCCGAAGGATCGTAAATCGCCGGATGGCGCATGCCAAAAATCAGGAGCAGCACCGCCCAAAGCAGCCAGCCCGGCCAGTAGAAGATGCCGATCGGAATCAGCACCGCGGTGAACGCGCGCGACAGCATCTTGTGGCGGTCGCCCACAATCGAATAGAGAATGTGGCCGCCATCCAGTTGGCCGATCGGCAGCAGGTTGAGCGCCGTAGCCAGAATGCCGATCCACGCCGCCCGCGCTACCGGATGCAGGTAGATATCCGCCGTGCCCGCTGCTGGAAATACCGCCCGCTCCAGCAGCCACAAGAGCGCCGGCGTGCCGAAGACCACACCGCCCTGGTGCGCGATGCCGGGAATCACTTTCGAGTAAGCCAGTCCGATGGCCAGCGCCGGCAGCAGGAAAACGAACCCCGCGATCGGCCCCGCCACTCCCACATCGAACAGCACGCGCTTGCTGAAAATCGGCTCGCGGATACGGATGAATGCCCCCAGCGTTCCGGTGAACGTCGGCGCCGGCAGAAAGTAGGGAAGGCTCGCGTCTACGTGATAATACAGGCACGCCAGGTAGTGCCCGAATTCGTGCGCCAGCAGAATCGCCAGCAGCGTGAGCGAAAACGGCAGCCCGCTCAGCAGAAACCCCGGGTCGCGCCAGAACGTCACAAAGGCTTCCAGGTCGCGCTCCAGATCGAACGCCGGCAGGTTGTGCGCGAAGTTGTACTGCATGCGCGCCCCCACCACCGTGGTCGAGGCCAGCGTCAGCAGAAACATCAGCGCGTGCAGCCAGTAGCGCTCGCGCCGCCGGGTGTGAACCAGAATCTCGGAGCGTGCGCCGTTGATCGGGGCAGAGGGGTAGTAGGCTGCTGAAAGGTCCTGCGGAGACACGAATGATCCGACGTTCTACTGCAGCGTCTGCAGCTCCTTGCCGGGCTTGAACCGGACCGCCTTGCCGGGAGGAATCGAAACCTCGGCGCCCGTCCTCGGGTTCCGGCCGATGCCCGTCTTGCGCGGTCTGACGTTGAACACGCCGAAGCCGCGCAGCTCGATGCGGTCGCCGTGTTCCAGCGCCTTCTTCATGGTTTCAAATACCGTCTCGACCGCCATTTCCGCCTTGGTTTTGGTAATGCCGGTCTTGTTCACCACTTCGTTGATAATGTCCAGCTTAATCAAATGATCCTCCCGCGCTACGGACAACATCATGATAAGATTAGGCTTATCGACATGTCAAGCAAGCCCGCGGCGCCTCCTCCCGCGCCCGTCGATCCGGCCCATTTCCGCCGCACCTGCGCCCGCTTTCCCACCGGCGTTACCATCCTCACCGTCCTCGATCGCCAGGGCGCGCCCCACGGCATGACCGCCAGCTCGTTTACATCCGTTTCGCTCTCGCCCCCGCTCGTGCTCGTGTGCGTCGATCATCGCGCCACCGTCATGTCCCATCTGCGCCGCGCCGAACATATCGGCATCAATGTTCTGAGCCAAGAGCAGCACGAGCTTTCCGCCCGTTTCTCACGCCGCGGCGAGGACCGCTTCGAAGGCGTCGACTGGATCCCGGGACGTCATGGCGTGCCCCTCGTTCCCGGCGTCCTGGCCTCGTTCGAATGCGCCGTCCATAAACTGGTCGATGCCGGCGATCACGCCATCCTGATCGCCGAAGTCCTCCACGCCGAGCACCGCGAAGGCTTCCCGCTCGTTTACTTCGGCAGCGGCTATCATAGGCTGGATGGATCGCACAAATAACCGGCCCCTTCGCGCCACCAGACGTCTCCTCACCGCGTTGCTCGTTCCCGCTCTCGTCTCTGCCCAGCCCGCCTCGCCCGTCCGCCAGCTCTTTTCCGGATTCTTCGAAGAGTTTCTGCGCCTCAACCCCGAGGCCGCCACTGCTCTCGGCCGCAGTGACTATGACGACCGCTGGACCGACTGGTCGGCTGCCGGCCGCAACGAGCGCGCGAAGCTTGTCGGGAACTATCTGGCACGGCTGAACACCATCCCCCTCGACAAGCTCCCCGAGCGCGACCGCATCAACGCCGAAGTCTTTCGCTTCGGTCTCGAGCGGCAATTGGATACCGATCGCCTCGGCCTCGAGGGCATGCTGCGCGTCCAGCAATTGTTCGGCGCCCACACCAACATCTATCAAACCATCGATCAGATGCCCACAGGCACCGTCAAAGACTACGAGAACATCATCGCGCGCCTCAACGCCGTCCCGGCCTACGTCGACCAGACCATCGCCCTGTTTGAATCCGCCACGGCCGCCCGCCTCGCGCAGCCCCGATTGGTCGCCGATCTCGTGATCCAGCAGCTTTTCGCACAAGTGCAGCAGAAGCCGGATCATTCTCCCCTGCTCGCCGCCTTCCGCCGCATGCCTGCGTCCATCCCGAAAGACGAGCAGGACCGGTTACAGCAGCGCGCCACGTCGGCCTATGAGCAGAGTTTTCTCCCCGCCTGGCGCAAGCTGCTCGGCTACATGAGCGGGACCTATGTGCAGAAGGTGCGCGCCGCCATCGGCGTGAACACCGTGCCTGATGGCGACCGTCTCTACGCCTTCCAGGTGCGCATCATGACCACCACCGCCATGACGCCGCACGAGATTCACGAGCTCGGCCTCAAGGAAGTCGCGCGCATCGAAACCGCCATGCAGGCCATCACCCGCGAGACCGGATTCGCCGGCACCCTGGCGGAATTTGAGGCGAAGCTCGCCGCCGATCCTGCACAGCACTTTGCGAGCCGGGACGAAATGCTCGTCTACTGCCGCAACATCCTCATGCTGATGGAGCCGGAGCTGCCCCGCCTGTTCAAGCTCTTGCCGCGAACTCCCATCGGCGTGCGCGCCATTCCGCCCGATCGCGAAGCCGCCACCGCGTCGCATTACACCCCGGGAACGCCCGATGTCACACGCCCCGCTTATTTCAACCTGCAAGCCTACCGGCCGGAGACGCAGGTGCGCTATAGCAAGACGGCGCTTGTGCTGCATGAAGCCATTCCCGGCCACCACTTGCAAATCTCGCTCCAGCAGGAAATGCGCGATCTGCCCGATTTTCGCAACCTCCTCCCGTTCCGAAACTCGGCGTACACCGAAGGCTGGGCACTCTATGCCGAATCCCTCGGCGAAGAAGTCGGCGTCGGCACCGACCCCTACACCCGCTTCGGCCGCCTGGCCAGTGAGCGCTTCCGCGCCGTCCGCCTGGTCGTCGATACCGGCCTCCACACCATGGGCTGGAGCCGTGAACAGGCCGTCCAGTATTTTCACGACCACGCGCCCGAGGAGGGATTGGATGAGATCGATCGCTACATCGCCTGGCCCGGCCAGGCGCTCGCCTATAAAATCGGTCAGTTGAAAATCCGCGAGCTGCGCACCATGGCCGAGCAGAAGCTCGCTGCCAGATTCGACATCCGCAATTTCCACGACCTCATTCTGCGCAACGGCGCCGTCCCGCTCGACCTGCTCGAGAAGTTCGTAACCGCACATCTCGACGAAGCCGCCCGCCACTGACGCGGCGTCGCGGCGGCCGCGTCCTGTATCCTGGTAAGCAGCATTTCCATGACGGCAAATACCGAACGCAATCCGCTCCTCGATATCCATTTTCATGTTCCGTTCGACCGCATCCGCGCGGAACACGTCGAGCCGGCCATAGATGAATTGCTCGCCGATTCGCGCGCCCGGCTCGAAGCCATCGCGCAGGAAAAAAATCCGCGCACCTTCGACAACACCATGCGCGCCTTCGACCTCATGACCGAGCGGCTGGATTTCGCCATGTCGGTGGTGAAACACCTCGAGTCGGTGGCCACCACCCCCGCGCTTCGCGCGGCGCACAATGCCGTGCAGCCCAAAGTGAGCGCGTTCTATTCCGCCATTCCCCTGCATGACGGACTCTGGAAGGCCGTGCAGCAGTTTGCGGCCACCGGCGAAGCCCAGTCGCTGGCCGGCACCCAGAGGCGTTTCCTCACCAAAACCATTCAGGATTTCCGGCGCCATGGCGCGGAATTGGACCCAGCCGGCAAAAAGCGCCTCGAAGCTCTGGATGTCCAGTTGAGCCAGTTGACCACCAAATTCGGCGAGAATGTTCTCGATTCGACCAATGAGTTCGAGCTGCTCGTCACCGACGAATCCAGGCTCGCCGGCCTTCCCCCCAGTGCCGTGGCCGCGGCCCGCGCCAGCGCCGAGTCAAAGGGTGCCCCGGGCTGGCGCTTCACGCTCCAATCGCCCAGCTACCTCGCGGTGATGACCTATCTCGATGACGCCGCCATCCGCGAACGGGTTTA
>JASHOO010000198.1 GCA_030041035.1 Bryobacteraceae bacterium
CGCTGCGCACCAGGATCTCGCCTTGCGGCAGCACATCGCGGATGTTGCCGGGATTGATCCAGGCGATGTCGGCGCCGGTTTCCTCGGCCATAGCGCGCTCCACCAACGTGCGCAGATCCCGCTGGCCGAGCTTGCGTTTGGCGACGCCGATCGGGATATCCACGATCTTGGAGACTTTGGCTTCCCAACCGGCCACGGCGGCGGCCATTTCAGAATCGGGCGCGATGGTTTTCGAGTTGATGGGAATGCGTTTCCATTCGGCGGAGACCAGAGTGTGGTGAGGAACGTCGACGCGCAGATCGAGACGGCCCAGCTCTACGCCGTACGCCTTCAACTGGACGGCCACGCGGCCGTCGACCTTCTTCATAGAGCCATACCCGGAATGCTCGTGGCCGGCGATAACGACCGCCACCTGAGGGATGGTGTGCAGAATCTTCTCGGTTTCGTCGGAGTGAATGTGAGCGAGGACGACGATGAGATCGGCGCGGTCGCCGATGTCGGCCACGGCGCTGCGAACCGCGTCAACCGGCGGAATGACGCGCCATGGGCCCATCTCTTCGGGTGTGCTAAAGGCGGTGGCGAGATCGCCGAGCACCGCGCCGATCACGGCCACGCGCATGCCGCCGGCCGTCAAAATCACATATGGCTTGCCGGTGACCGGCTGGCCGACGGCGTTCAGGATGTTCGCTGAGACGATGGCAAATCTGGCGATGGTCGAGAATTTTCCTGCCTCGTTCCAACCGTAATCCAGCTCGTGATTGCCCAGAGTGGAAACATCGATTCTCAGCAGATTAGCCAGCTCGTAGATCGGTTCGCCGTGAAAGATGGTGGAGACGGGAGTGCCCTGCACGAGATCGCCGGCATTCAGGAAAATGCATGCTTCGCACTGCGCGCGCTCGTTGCGCAAGGCGGTGGCGAGATAGGCGAAGCCGCCCATGCCGTCGCTATCGGGTTGGATGTGTGCGTGGAGATCGTTGGTGTGCAGGATGGTGAGCGGGCGAATGTCCTGCGCGCCGAGCTGCGCGGCGAGACAGAGCGCGAGCAGCAGTTTGACGAAACGGTTACGGGAGATCATGCGAGCTTATCTCAGGGTATAACGGGAGCGCTCGCCGGGAGCGCGATGGCGCTGACCAGTCGCGGCAGCTCGCCCGGAGTTTGGGTGATTTCGACTTCGCGCGGCTGCTCGTGGCAATCGGGCAGCGGAGTGACCGAGTAGTAGTTGAGACCGTAGCGCAGGCTGCGGTGCAGGCTCGCCACGCAGACGCGATCGCGAATGGGCGCGACGGCGTTCCAGAGCGGGCGCGCTGTGGCGAGGCGATCGATTTCCGGAAACGAGCGAAGCGCGATGCCGGCGGCGCCGACGGTGATGGCGAGCGCGGCAAACCCGATGGCAGCCCCGCGAGAGCCGGCTCGTTCGAGAAGCCAGATGGGAACCGAGATGAGCGCAGGCAGAAGCCACGTCCAGTGGAATGGCGGCGGAGCCGAGCGCGAGATGCCGGCGGCCAGCGCGGCGGGGAGAATGGCGGCGACAGGACCGAGGAGCGTCAGCAACGCGGTGGTGCTGATGGTCACCCAGCGCCAGCGTTTGGAATCGGCCAGCGCGACGCCGGCGAGGATCGCAATGGGCGGAACGAGCGGCAGCACATAGCCGGGAAGCTTGTTGCGCGCCGCGGAGAAGAACACGAATCCGAACAGCGCCCACGCGAGCAGGAAGCGGCGGCGGGCGTCGGAATAGAGTTGACGCTGCGCGATTGGGACCAGGACGAGGATCCAGGGGAACAGCGCGCCGATGATAACCGGCACGAAAAACCAGAAGGGCTGGCCGTGCGCGCGCTCGGCGGTGAAGAATCGGCCGAACTGCTGCCGCCACAGGTTTTCCTGAAGGAACGGTGCGCCGTTGCGGAGGAAGCAGAGGATGTACCAGGGCAGTGCGACGAGCGCGAAGGCGGCGAGCGGAGCGGGGCGAAACCAATCGAGGAGACGGCGGCGGCCCGACCAGGCCAGTGGAATGGCGAGCACCAGCGGCACGAGACCTTTCGCCAGTACGGCGACGCCGAGCAGCGCGGCGGCGAGCGGCAGATTCCGGCGATCCTCGCGCTCGAGCCACTCGAGCGAGACGAGCATGGCGGCCGAGAATGTGGCGGCGAGCGGGAGATCGTTGACGCCGATATGGCTGAAGGCAAGCCAGGCGGCCGAGGTGCCGAGGATGATGGTCGCGTAACTGGCGGCGGGGTCGCCGAATTCGCGGCGGACGATCCAATAAAAGAAGATAAGGAAGGCGACGCTCAGAAGCCCCACGGGCAGGCGCGGGGCGAGGTCGTCATTCACGCCCAGGCGGAAGGCGAGGGCTTCCATCCAGTAGAGCAGCGGGGGTTTTTCGAACCACGGCGCACCCCAGAGATGCGGCGTGATCCAGTCCCCCGTGCGCGCCATTTCGCGGGCGATAGAGGCGTAGCGCGGCTCATCGGTGCTGATGAGGCCGCTGCGGGTGAGGGCAAAGAAGTAGAGGACCCAGACCAGCGGAATGGCGAGGAGGACGCGGCGGAGCATTGAGATTCAGAACTGGGACACCATACGTCAGGTATAGCATGACGTTCCAACTGCATTGCGCGTAC
Organism: Bryobacteraceae bacterium; assembly: GCA_030041035.1. Taxonomy (GTDB): domain Bacteria; phylum Acidobacteriota; class Terriglobia; order Bryobacterales; family Bryobacteraceae; genus QHXW01. The sequence continues at coordinate 2,616 of JASHOO010000198.1, forward strand.
AGCGATGTTGCGCTGGTTGGGGAAATTGTTGGGGAAATTGGGGACGTGGGGAAATTAGGGACGGAGACCTCAAATCCCATTTTTGCTGACCGGGGCACAAATCGCGAATTGAGGTCTCCGTCCCTGATTTCCCGTGATTTTCGTCTCCCAGGTAGTGGGTGAGCAACTGGCCGGCGACTAAGGCGCGGCGCGTGCTCGCGGCCTTGGAGCGCATTGGCGGGCGGGTAACGGGCGGTCTGTCCCCGGGTTTTCGCCCTGAGTTTCCGAGTTTCCCCCTGCCACGGTCGACGAGGGCGCCTCAGAAGTTACGCGGGTATGCCGAGAATGTCGCCTATTTTCTGCTGCTGCATCTCTGTTGTGTAACCAACAGCGTGAAGCTGGAAGAAGATCGACTGTTCTCTTTGGGCAGCGGTCATCGGTAATTTAAACGGTATCCTGAAACGCTCCACTAGGACGGGTCCCATACTCGGCGTCAGGAAGGGTCTTAGGCAGGGCTCCAAGGCGAGGTACACTCCTCGTGAGGAATAGCAGGCAAGCCACCTATAACGAATTCCATCCGGAGAGATCGTCGTCTGCGTGTCGTACCAGTGACCGAATGGCGTCCCCTCAGGGATCAGGTCGGCCGGAATCCGCACTTCGAGCATCAGCAGCTCGACGTCAATATTTCCTGCGTTTTGAATTTCGAACTGCAGTTGTTGGCCGTTCCACTTGGGCCGAACGACGATTGTCTTGTATATCAAGTTCGACTCTGCCTCCAGTATTTCCGATGCATACGCGTGCTGGTCGATGTGGACGGCTTGGGAGCCAGTGCGGTCGCGGATATCCTCGATAATCTGGTCGATGTCTTCAATCTTCCGTCCCTGGTATCCGGAGAGCGGAAATGACAGCTGGCCGAGCGGGAAATTCTTAATGGCTACTGGTATTACAAGACACTCCGCTCCGTCCCCGAACCCGGCCTCAAAGTTTGTCCATTCCCGGCCTTTTGATTCCTGAGAAACGAGGACTAACACGACCTGACTCAATCGAAGATTCTCGATGATGTGGTTGAACCACTTTTTTCCGCCGCCTATGCTTGTGGCGTCACTCGCGACAAACACTCGAAAATCCGGTCCAAAGGCTAAGCGGAGATATTTCTGAAGAACGAGCGCAACGGGGCTCTCGATCGTCATGTGGCTGATAAATGCGCCAGAT
>JASHOO010000199.1 GCA_030041035.1 Bryobacteraceae bacterium
TGCCCGGCAAAGACGGCTTCACCGTGATGTCCGAGCTGCGCCAGGCGGGCAACTTCATTCCCACGCTGATGCTGACCGCGCGCGGCCACCCGGACGACGTACTGCACGGTTTCGCCGCCGGCGCTGACGACTATCTCACTAAACCGTTTGAACTGGCGATTCTCATCGCGCGCATTCGCGGCCTGCTGCGCCGCCACAACTGGATGCGCGCGTCGCTGAATCACACCAACCAGGCACCCGCGCACGATGCCTTCACTTTCGGCGACAAGTCCGTGCATTTCGATCGCCTGGAGCTGCGCGTCCGCGATCTGACGTTTCCGCTGACCCTGATGGAAGCGAACCTGCTGCGTTATCTGATCCAACACGAAGGCAAGCCGGTGTCGCGGAAGACCATGCTCGAAGAGGTCTGGGGCCTGCATGAAGACACCGATACGCGCGCCATAGATAATTTCATCGTGCGTCTGCGGAGGTACATTGAAGATGATCCTACGCGCCCCCGGCACCTGTTGACGGTACGCGGCGTAGGCTACCGTTTCGTGGCAGTGCCGGTGGCGGTGAAATAGCGCGTCCTCCTCGGACCGGCTACTGCTGATATACTAATCTGTTCACCACACAAAAGGAGACTTACCCCCATGACTGTGCCCTTCTACGGTCACGTCAAGCAGTATCACAACATCAAACCAGAGATCGACGCCAACATGCAGGAAGTCTTGGAGAGCGGCCAATACGTAATGGGGCCGATGCTCAAACGCTTTGAAAAGGAATTCGCCGATTATCACGGAATGAAGCATGCCGTGGGCGTGGGAAATGGCACCGATGCGCTGTGGCTTTCTTTCATGGCGCTCGGCATCGGGCCGGGCGACGAGTGCATCACCCATCCCAATACCTTCTTTGCGACCGCCGAGGCCATCTGGATCGCCGGCGCGACCACCGTCTTCGTCGATTCCGATCCCAGAACCAACTGCATCGACCCTTCCAAAATTGAAGCCGCGGTCACGGCCAAAACCAAAGCGATTGTGCCTGTTCATCTCTACGGCCAGTGCGCCGATATGAAAGCCATCCGCAAAATCGCCGACCAGCACAAGCTGCTGGTCATCGAAGATAACGCGCAGGGCATTGGTGCGCGCGGTGATGGTTTCAAAATCGGTGAGCTCAGCGATGCGGTCTGCACCAGCTTCATCATTCAGAAAAACCTGGGCACATTCGGCGACGGCGGTGCGGTGGTCACGAATAACGACCAGGTCGACCGCCACGTCCGCCGCCTGCGCAATCACGGCTCCGAGAAGCGTTCCTGCCACAGCTTCGGTTTCAATAGCCGCCTCGACGACCTGCACGCCGGAATTTTGAGCGCCAAGCTGAAACACATTGACGAGTGGAACGAACTACGCCGGAAACACGCCGCGCGCTACTCCGCATGTCTGAAAGACGCTCAAAGCATCACCTTGCCTTACGAAAAGCCCGGCTATCATCACGTCTTCCATCTCTACGTGATCGAAACCAAACGGCCCGAGCATCGCAGCCAGCTTCTCGCTTTCCTGAACAAGAACGGCATCGACGCCAAGTGCCACTATGACATCGCCATCCATCAGCAGGAAGGTTACCCGTGGGGCAAAGGCGCGCGCATCGCCGGCTCCATCGCCAACGCCGAGCGCAACGCGGGCTGCTGTATCTCGCTGCCCATGTTTCCCGAGCTTACTGCCGAAGAGATCGACTACGCCATTTCCAAGACCCTCGAGTGGGACAGAACAGTGGGCCAAGCGTGAAAGACAAGTACCGCGTTGTCATCGTCGGCATGGGCAAGCGCGGCATGCATCATGCCTCCGCGTTTCAGGCCAACGGCCGTTTTGAAGTAGCCGGTGTCTGCGACATTGATGCCACGCGGCTGAATGATGCCGCGGCCAAATTCGGCGCCTCGGTGAAAGGCACGGACGCCGCCGAAGTCGCCAAAGCGGTCAAGCCGGATGTCTTCTGCTTTTGCACCCTGCCCAACATCCGCGCCTCCATGGTGAAGATCGGTATCGAGTCGGGCGCGCAGCTTATCGCCATGGAGAAGCCCATCGCCCTCACCAGCGCCGAAGGCTTCCAGATCCGTGATCTACTCGCGCAGAGCGGCACCAAAGCGGTCGTGAGCCACCAGCATCGCTATGGCACGCACTATCAAAAGGTCGGCGAACTCGCCGCAAGCGGTGCGCTGGGCCGCATTCACACCGTCTACGGCACGGCCACCGGATGGATGATGCACATGCTGTCCCATCTGGTTGACTACCTGCGCTGGTTCAGCGGCGAGCCGGAAGCCGAGTGGGTACTGGCGCAGGCCGCCGGCCGCGGCAAGCTCACCGACATTCATCCATCACCCGATTACATCGCCGGCTTCATCCATTTCGCCAATGGTGTGCATGGCGTCATCGAGTGCGGCGCCGGCGCTCCCGATGTGCCCGAAGTCGACTATTGGTGGCGCAAGTGCCGCATCGGCGCGCAAGGCGTGGATGGTTTCGCCGAAGTGCTCACCGGCGGCGGGTGGCGCGCGGTCACCAAGAGCGGCGCCTGCTCCGGTGGGGGGTCCATGAATTACGATCTCGACATGCCGCCGTACGTCCAGCAGATGGCCGACTGGCTCGATCGGGACAGCGCCGTCCATCCCTGTAATTTCGCGAGCGCATACAAAGGCTTCGAAATCATGATGGCCTTCTGCCGTTCGGCCGCCCAAAGCGGACAGGTGGCGCTGCCGCTCACTGCGCCCGCCGATGAAATCGATTTGCTGCGGCGTTCCGTGCCCGACCGCAAGATTCTGCTGTCTTTCGCCGCCAGCGCGAAGGAATACCCGGCATAGCGGTTACTTGGATCGGAGATGAACGTTCGGAGTCATAGGCTCGAGCGCGCTCGAGGTCAGGTCCCGGCTGGCCGGCGCAGGCCCTCCCCGTATTTTCCGCGCCCTCTTCCGCGCTAGTTTCGCCTCTTTTTTCAATTTCAATTTGTCCAGAATGACGGCCTCGCTCTCCAGCAGGTCCGCCAGCATCGGATGCTTAGGGCCATAGGTTTTCTCCGCCGAAGCGAGCGCCTGTTCCATTGAACTCCTGGCCTCTCGCGCTTGGCCCATCACATATTGCAGCGAGGCCAGACTCGCCCACCCTCGAATCATCGTTGGATGATCCGGAGGCAGTGTCTTCCCGAAAATCTGCAAGGCATCGCGTTCGTTACTCAGCGCCTCGGCATATCGGCCGGTCCGCATCTGCACTGCGGCAAGGTTATGCAACACCGTCGGCAGAACATCCTCCGGCTTCGCAAGCTTCACTACCATCCGCCGCGCTTCTTGCAATTCGGCCTCCGCTGCGGAAAGTTGCCCGAGCTTCACGTGCAGCGCGCTCCATGCGTTCAGCAGTTCGGCCCGTGCCGCGCCGTCACCGAGTCCCCACGCGGTCTTTTGGGCGTCTTGTAACACTTCTTCCGCCTCGCGATATTCGCCGGCTTCCAGGTGCGCCGTCGCCAGCGTGACCCGCAGTGACAGCAGCTCCTTCGCCGGCGCCCCACTGCGTAACCGAGCATCCAGAGCGTGCGCGTAGTCCACAGCCGCCTCCTCCGGGCTTCCTTTGTCCCACGCCCGGTTGCCGGCCGCGACCCAGTCTGTTTCCTGCGCGATCAGCGCTGCTGCGAAAACCGCTAAAACGATTTGTGCGATCATGCCAGGCCATACGGCGGCTGTGCCCAAGCCGGTAGGCGCCGGCCAATGCCGTCAATTACTTACGCGCCGAGGCGCAGTTTGGCGCGAGTTGGCGCCCGGGCAAAAGCTTCGGAACGATCCGCGCCCAAACTCGTCTTAACTCTCTTAGAGCTCATGGCTACGACCGCTCCACCAGGCCCCGAAGATCGCCTCGACTGCTGGAAAGAGATCGCCGCGTATTTGAAACGCGGTGTGCGCACTGTGCAGCGATGGGAGCGCTTGAGCGGCCTTCCCGTTCATCGTCTGGAACTCGACCGGCAAGGATCGGTCTTCGCCTATAAGTCCGAATTGAATACCTGGTGGGAAAGCCGGTGCCAAACGGCCGTGACGTCGGGTGAAGTGTTGGCATCCGCCCACACCCGGCGTGCCCGCAGGCCCCTCTGGATCACCATCGCTATGGCGCTGACCATCAGCGTCGCATTCGCTTTCACGCGCTGGGCCTCTTTGCGCCACTCTGCCTTCGCGCCGCTCGACCCCATCCCGCTGACCTCTGACTTGGGCTCAGAAATTCAGCCCACATTTTCGCCCGATGGCAACGAAGTCGCTTATGCCTGGGACGGCCCCTCGCAGAACCGGTGGGACATTTACGTGAAAATGGTCGGCTCGGATTCGCCGCTCCGGCTGACCAAAGGTGCGGGTGAGAGTGAGCATCCGGCGTGGTCTCCCGACGGCCGGTTCATCGCCTTCATTCGCTTCTCGCGCCAGGAATGGAAATCTCAGATCGTCCTACTGCCCCCAATCGGTGGACAGGGGCGCATCGTATCCGAGGGTCGTTACGCCGGCCCATTGGCCTGGTCGCCGGACAACCGTTGGATCGTCGCGCCTTCCTTCGCCGGAACAAATGGCCCGTGGGGATTGACCGCCATCGACGTCAACACCGGCGAGTCCCACGCCCTGACCAAGCCGCCCCGGGACAACTGGGGCGATCTTGACCCTGCCATCGCGCCCGACGGCAACAGCCTGGTGTTCACGCGAGACTTCGCCAGCACATGCGAGCTGTACCGCATCAGGCTCAACCCTGATTTCACAGCCGCCGGAGAGCCGGAACAGCTCACCGCCCATCACCGCTGGAGCGGAATGCCCGTATTCACCACCAGCGGTAACGCTGTAATCTACTCATCTGGAATTAAAGATGATATCGCCAGCCTGTGGCTGTTGCCGCTCGTTCCGGCGCGCGGAACCCCCCGCCTGCTGTTTCACTCCGACGGCTCCTGCTATCAGCCCGCTATCTCGCGCCGCCGCAACCGCCTGGCATTCGCGGTCGGCCGCATCTTCCGGGTCGATACCTGGAAACTCGATCTCACGCCTGAATTCAAACCCGCTGGTCCTCCGGCGCGCTTTATCTCCTCGACTCACACCGATTACAACGCCCAATACTCTCCCGACGGCACGCGGATCGCATTCCATTCCACGCGATCCGGCGCTTCCGAAATCTGGGTGGCCGACGCCGATGGCGCCAACGCCGTGCGCCTCACCAACTTCAATGCACCCATCACCGGCAGCCCTCGCTGGTCGCCGGACGGTGAATGGATCACCTTCGATTCCAACAAGGAAGGGCAGTTCGAGGTCTATCGCATGCGCTCGAACGGCGGCACGCCCGAGCGCCTGACACACAATCCCGCCACCGACGGCGTTCCCAGCTACTCCCGCGATGGCCGCTCGATTTACTTCATGTCGAATCGCTCGGGCAGCAACCAGATTTGGAAGATGGATGCCGACGGCTCTCATCCCCGCCAGATTACCCGAAACGGCGGCTACGTGGCGTTCGAATCATTTGACGGCCGCTGGGTATTCTATTCCCACTCTGATGGCAAGAGCCCTCTCTATCGGGTGCCCATGGAGGGTGGCGAGGAGACACAGGTGCTCGCTGGGGTCAGCCAGTTCGGTTTCTGTCTCACACCCAAAGGTGTGCTGTTCACCGCAGGCGTTCATTCTGCCGGCATCGAATTCCTCTCCTTTGAAACAGGAACAGTCTCCCCATTGTTCCAGCCCGAACGCGATATGACCGTGGGCATGAGCCTTTCCTCCGACCGGCGTCACGTGCTGTTTTCTCAGCAGGAATCCTCCGGCAGCGACCTCATGCTGGTGGAAAACTTCCCCGAAAATCCGTAGCCCGTTTACGCGCCCGCTGTTCGTCGCTCGGATCATGGTCACCGACGGTGGCCAATTCGTAACCAGGCGTTATCTCGTCATCGAGTCGCAGCAGCTTCGACGTAACCTCGACCGGGCTCATCCTATGGCCCGGATCTGACAAATCCGGGCTTTTGGAGAAGATCGAAGATTCCATTGCGAGTGGAACTCCCTTATGATGTGGTGTGACAATGATCTCGATTTCGCGTAGGCGCTTATTCCGAAGCGCGGCAGGTGTAGGTCTGCTTGGCCGCGGAACGGCACAACCGGCTCCGAAAAGTCCGCGAGCCCTTGCCCTGATCGGCGACCGCTATCACAATGCCGACTACATTCGCGTCAGTCTGGATCGGGTTTTCAAGGAGGTTGGGGTTGCGGTGGATTACACCATCCTCTATGACCAGCTCTCGCGCGACTTGCTCCAGCGCTACGACCTGTTTGTATGCTTGCGGGATGGAATGATCTGGCCGAACGGTTATCTCGGGCCTGACGACTACACCCACTACGCGCGAGGCCTGGAGAACGACTTCCCGGAGCCCAAACCCCAACCCTGGATTACCGAAGAGCAAGGCGCCGCGGTAAAGGATTTCGTTGCGAGCGGAGGCGGATTTTATTCCCTTCACAACAACAGCCATGTTTCGCTGTCGTCAAAAAACTATCGCGAGGTGATGGGAGGAGCGTATATCGGGCATCCGGAGCTGCGGCCGTTCCAGGTTCGCGTCGTGAACAAGAATCATGCCATCACGCGAGGCGTCCCGGACTTCATGGTGAACGACGAACAGCACTTTGTCGCATATGATAAGGACCCGAAGGACATAATTCTGGAATCCGAGAACCTGGACGGGCTGGAATACGAGAGTCACGGTAAGAAATCGGTCGCGGGCTGGGCTTATGATTACGGAAAAGGGCGCGTGGTCTTCACCGCAGCGGGACACACGAACCACGCTCTTTGGGTTCCGGCATACTTCGAAATTCAAAAACGCGCGGTGAAGTGGCTCTTAAAGCAGATGTGAGAACAGAGTGATGAAAACGACATTAACCTTAATCTTCGCGCTGGGGATTCCTTTGCTGGCGCGCGATCCGCTGGCTCAGCGTATCGGGCACACTGACCCCAGCAAGTATACGCGTGAACGTTCCCACGCGAGCGCCGGTGATATGGCCTGTGAAACGCTCCTTCCCGGAGATGCTCTCACTACCAACCTTGACTTCATTCACCGCTGCCAGATCATGCCGGGTGGCGGCGTGGGCCATCACTTTCACAACCGTTGCGAGGAGATGTTCATCATCTTCGACGGCGAGGCGGAGTTCACCATCGACGGTCGAACTTCGGTCCTGAAGGGGACCGTAGGCGCACCCTGCCGGATGGGCCATTCGCATGCTATCTACAACCCGTCGGATCACCCTGTTGAGTTCATGAACATCAATGTAACGGCGGTGAAGGGGAAGTACGATTCGTTTGATCTGAATGATGCGCGCACCAACGTGACAGACAAAGATCCCGTCCCGGTGTTCATGACCATGCGGCTGGATAAAGAACTCCTGCGCACCGTGGCTAATTATCACGGCGGAGAAGGTACGGTGCGGTACCGCCGCGCGCTTGACCCCACTGTGTTTCAAACCAATTGGTCCTATGTGGACCACCTGCTGCTGCCGCCCCAAACTTCTGAAGGTGTGCACCGGCATCCGGGAATTGAGGAGGTCTATTACGTCCTTAACGGCGAAGGACGGGCGCAGGTCGACGACGAGACTGTGGAGATTCGCAAGGGCGATGCCGTGCCGGTGCTGTTAAACCAGGCACACTCTTTTACGAACACCGGTTCGCAGGATTTCGAGCTCATGATCATCGGTATCGCCAGCCAGAAGGATGTTCTGGAAACGATGCTCGGAACGCGAAGATCCGGTACTGAGTAAGTCCGGCGGTGCGCTACACCGAATCAAACAAAAGAACGGTGTAGTTCTTGGACTGGAGCGTGTTCTCGATGGTCGGCCACACCCTTTGGTGTGTCTCAGATGCCACCCATTTTTGCCGTAGTTCCTCATTCTGGTACGTCAATTGGAAACGATAGTTGACGCCGCTCGGCGCGGCTCCCTGCAAGGCCGCGCGCAACTTGCACATTTTTACATCAATGTAGCCCGGCTGTTTCCTGGCGGCAGGCCGAAAAGTGTTGTGAAAATTGTGCAGCATTTCCTGTTCCTTGGCCGGATCGACGGTGAGATCCACATGCAAAACGACTGGATTCTGCTCCTGTTTTTTTGGCTCCTGCGCGCCGCCTTCACTCAAGCCGGCCGTGGCGGCCAGCATCGTCTTTAAGTATGATCGTCGCCTCACAGTTCCTCCACAAACTGCCTTACTGGTAAAGCGCCTTCTTGCCCGCCACTGCCAGTTTGATGCGGTACACGCCGGTGCGGGCAGTGATGTAGAGAGTTTTGCCGTCCTCCGCCCAGGCGCAGTTGGCCGGAGTTTCCGGCGGCTTGATCGTTCCGAGATGCTTGCCTTCAGGCGAAAAGACCCAGACACCGCCCGGACCGCTACCGTAAACATCGCCCATCGTATCAACCTTCATACCATCCGGAAGTCCATCTTCCTTCTCGGCAGTCACATCCGCAAATACTCTGCCGTTGCCGACCGTGCCATCCGGCTTCACGTCGTATCGCATCCAGACCTTCCGCTTTTCATCTGAATTGGCAATATAGAAGGTTTTCTCGTCGGGCGAGAAAGCCAGCCCGTTGGGACGCGTCAAGTCCTGAATGACAGCTTCCAGCTTGCCTCCCGCATAACGAAAAACGCCGTTGAATTTCAGCTCCTTGGCGGGATCATCGTCCTGCTTCAGCAGTCCGTAGGGCGGATCGGTGAAGTAGAGCGCGCCGTCGGATTTATAAACCAGGTCGTTGGGGCTGTTAAATCGCTTGCCTTGGTATTTCTGTAAGTAGGGCGTCATCGTTAGATCCTTGGCGACACGCACGATATCCCGATTGGTGTGCTGGCAAAGCAACACGTAACCGTCCTTATCGGCCACCATGGCATTGGATCCGATGAACGAGCCTGGGGGCGCGCTGGATTGGCCGCCGGAATTCTGGATCAGCACCTCAACTTGCCCTGCAGGTGTGATGGAGCGAACGACATTCCCCATCACATCGCTGAACCACAAGTGGCCGTCGGGCCGCCAGAGCGGTCCTTCCGTGAATTGAAATCCGCCGCCGACCTTTTCGATTATGGCGTCTTTCGGCACTAGGGAATCGAACACGGGATCGAGGCGAACGATGCTTCCAACGCCCTGCGTTTGGGCCACGGGCGCTGGCGCGGGCGCTTGCGAGCAGCCCGCCAGCAGAACCGCAGCAGAGAAAATGGTCAGAGACTTCATATTTCCTTTCGTAAACGAACGCCATTCACACCCAGAGTCTACACCGGCTCACGGACTGCCGTAAATCGAACCCGCACACCGAATCACAGAGAGGAGGGATGAAAATTAGTGGTTGCGCTTGGACGTACGCACTCAGCGCATGAAGGAATCGCCGGCGATTGAGCGGTCGACGAGTTCCTTGTCCATTGCGGAGGCCGTCCCGCTCGTACTGTAGTAGGCGTCGGTAGTAAGCACGCCTCCAGAAGAAAAGTAGAATCCGTCAAGGCCTGGCCTTTTTGCGGTCGCATGTGCTTCCCATGCCATGCCTGAGGCAGCCAGCGTGTAAGTATAGTTGGGGTCCGCCTTCGGATCAAACCGCATCCGGCCGACCACCTGGTCATATGTGCACGCGCCCTTCCGTTGGCTCTGGCAATCGCTCTCGATCTCCTGGATAGCGGTCAAAAACATGAGCGCAATCTGTTCTTCAGGCTTCAGTTTGATGGGTCCGCTGCTGTCCCAGGCTTCGACCTCGGCGGTAGTAGCGAGCGGACCACGTCCCGCCGGCGGCCTCTTAGAAGCTCTGGATGTCGGCTTGGGTTTGCCTGCCGCCCAGATCGAGGCGACCTCGCGCGCGCTGAGCGCGTAATCCCAGAGCGCCACCTCCTCTATTCCGCCCTTCAGAAACCGGCCCGCGAAAACCGTGCTGGCACCGATGGTAAATGTGCTTTTTTTGTTGCCGATGCCGCCGGCCTTATCCGACGCCACGACTTTGCCGTCCCAGTAAATGGTCCGGACGTGCGTTTCTGTGTCTACAGTTGCGGCGATCATGTGCCACTCATGGACCAGCGTCGCCAGCGGAGGAGTAAAGTCAAGGTTACCTCCAGAAGCGGTATAGAATCTGAAGACATTATCATTCTCCAGTTGCAGATCGAGATCGTCGCCATTCTCCGACTCGCCGGCCACGTAGAAAAAGTGGTGCTCTTCGGACGGTAAACCCTCCAAATTGATCCACGCCATGATGCTGGCAGCTGAAGCGACACCACCGGCTTGCGTCGTCAGGATGTAGCCGTCCTGCCCGTTCAGTCGGGCGAAATGGCTGCCGGCGACTCCGCGATCTGCGCTGGTCACACCACCCGAAGCCTGGTAGGTTGTCGACCCAACTTCACTTTTCCCGGAAGTCGAGTCGAGCCGGTAATAGGCGACTGGATGCGTGGAAACGACCGCGGAGACAAAACGGTCAGCAGCGCAAACAGGACCACACAGCAGACCCGCAACGCAGACGCCGGCAACAGCCATGGCGGTCCGGCAGCCGAATTTCGACGACATTTCGCTTGTGAACGCTATTATGACCCGAAGGCTTCTATTCCGCCCGCAAGGCCTCAACGGGATTGACGGCGGCAGCCCGATGAGCGGGTACATAGCTCGCGGCGGCAGAGGCCCAGAAATTCTTCATCATCAGGCCAGTACACGGTCGTGGGAGCTGTTCGTAACGACAGGCCTTCAGCGCGCCGCCGGGACGCCGCGTTTTCGCAGCCACTCCCCTTTTACGCATAAGCACTGGCTGAACTGCGCTTGCGCGCCGCTTTTGATAAAACAGAAAGGCTTGGAGGGTTGATGACATGCATTCACGCCGCCATTTTTTCGAAAAAGCAGCCGCCGGTTTGGCCGGTGTAGCGCTGGCTTCATCACGCGCTCTGGGCGCCAATGACAGGATTCGCATCGGTGTCATAGGACCCGGAGCGCGCGGCAAGGAGCTGATGAAGCTGGCGCTCGCATGCCCGAATACGGAGATTGTGGGTGCGGCCGACGTTTACACCAGACGTCTCGATGAGGCCAAGAAAATCGCCCCGTCCGCCAAGACATATTTAGACTACCGCCACCTGCTGGAAGACCAGAGCATCGATGCGGTATTAATCGCCACTCCACAACATCTGCACTGCGAGCATTTCGTGGCCTCGCTTGATGCAGGCAAGCACGTCTACCAGGAAAAGACCATGGCCTTCACGGTCGATCACGCGAAGCGGATGCGGGCGGCCTACCAACGCGCCGGCAAGCGAACCGTGCAGATCGGCCACCAGGGTTGCTCGATGGGCCAGATCGTGGACGCAATGGAGTTCATGAAAACCGGCTACGTCGGTAAGATCACATCCATTCACTCTCACATGTACCGCAACACGCCGCACGGCAAGCCGCAGTGGTCCCGGCCGGTCCTTGCCGATATGACGGCCGAAAACATCATTTGGAAATCATTCCTGGGTGAGGCTCCGCCGCATGACTTCGATCCCAACCGATACATCAACTGGAGATTCTACTGGGATTATTCCGGCGGTAACTTCTACGAAAATATGTGTCACCAGCTGGCGATCTGGTATAAGGTGCTGGCCGTCTCGATTCCCACCGCGGTCACCACAGTCGGCGGCATTTATCTGTGGAAGGATGGCCGCGAAGTACCGGACACTATGAGTGTGAACATGCAGCATTCCGAGGAAATGCTGTTCACCTGGGATTCCGGCTTCGGCAACCAGAATTTGGGAATCACCGAGCATGTTCTGGGTACCGACGGCACCATCATTAACGCCAGCGAGATGGACGAAGCCATCCGTTATGTGCCAGAGAAAGTGAACCGCCCGGACGGCGTGGAGATCGTTGGCCAGCGGAGAACACCCGCAACTGCTCACATGCAGAACTTTCTCGATTGCATTCGCTCGGGTAATGAGCCCAACTGCCCCTTCGAGCTGGGCTACCGCGTGTCGATCGCCTCGCGTATGGCAGTAGACAGCTACCGGCAAAACCGCACGCTGCGCTGGGAGCCAACCAGGGAGGAGGCCGTTTGAGTCTCAGCCATTGCATCTTCGCGCCGGCAAGCCGTCTCTCAAAGCAGCGAGCGCGGCCAGATAGAGCAGGACGAAATGGTTTCGAGTGTGGCGAAAAGTGCGCTGTTGAACGCGACAATTAGCGGGAAAGACCGTAATTCTTTTGGCTGACTCGGACCTGTCAAGTGGCGGACAACGTGGTTTCAATCCAGGCTGTCGCCGTTTTGTAGGACTGAAAGTGGTTGGTTATTGACCCCGTTGGGTGTGCAGGCAGGAGCAGATGTTGCCGTGGCATTTACAAACGGTGACCTGATGCGTTGCGGGGTGAAATTTGGCATCCCAGAGGCGGCTGTAGAATGGGCTGGAATGCCCGGAGGCCAGCCTGCACCGCAGGACCTTTCACGGATAGATCTCGCTGATCCTGTATCGGTCGCATATTGGTGCCAGCTCTTTGGTGTCACCAGCGAGCAACTCAGGCAGGCCGTGGCCAACGTCGGCAATTCGGCGGCGCGAGTAGAACGCGAACTTCAGCGCCGGTAATTCGTGAGCCGCGCCTCATCGGGCCTTCAACCTCAGACGCCCGCGAATTTCCTCTGATTGCTCCTATTCCTTCGGCCCTGCCTTCCAGTTTGGGCAACCCCCGCTCTCAGAAGTGCCGCAAAAAGCGCTATTTCTTTGTTATTATTACGCAGATATATATTGAGCAGTTCTACTACGCTCTGACGAATGGAAGAGTCGGAGAGTGTGTCGGGACAGCTCTGGATAGGGGCGTCATGAGGCTTCGGTCTGCTCTCTTCAACGGTGTGGAGGAGTTTGAAGGGTGATGCCCGGCGTGCTTGAACCGCGTCGAGTGATGGTCGGAACGGATCGGTCGGAGACTGCGGAACGAGCGGTCCGATGGGCCGCACGTTTTGCCGATCGCTTCGGCGCTGACTTGCATGTGGTCCAGGTAATCTCTCCCGAAGACAAGAGTGACAACGGCAGCCGAGGGGCGTTGAAACCGGCCCTGGCGACAGACCTAGTGGAATACGTGCGCTGCATCGCCGGTGACCGGGGACGCAGCAGGGTTATCGTGGATCACGATCCGGCTATGGCCCTAATTCGCGCCGCCGAGGAGGACGCCGTTGACGTCCTGGTTGTCGGAAATGTCGGGATGGCCTCCCGCAACGAGTTCCTTCTTGGAAACGTGCCTAACCGGATCAGTCACAATGCGCCGTGCACGGTGATTCTGGTCAATACCCGTGCCATGGGAAAGAACGCAACCTCCCAGGGTACCGTGGTGAACCGATCCCACGGGGAAAAGGAGTCTTCCCACCCACACCGTCTCGCTCGCTGCAGCGAGATCGCCGCTGTGTTCGCTAAGCATGGGTTTAGAGAGCTATTCGGGTACCCGGACGAAGAGGGCGCGGATGGCCACCGGCGACAAGCCAAGCGCTTGCGCAGCGCGCTCGAAGAACTCGGCCCCACTTTCGCCAAGATCGGCCAGATGCTTGCCTCCAGGCCGGACCTGCTTCCGCCGGAGTACATTGACGAACTGGCGCAATTACGTGACCGGGTCACACCGCTCACGGAAGAGCAGGTGGTTAACGTCATGGAGCAGGATCTCGGCGTTCCATGGGAAGACGTGTTCCAGACTATTGATCGAGAGCCGCTCGCAGCCGGCTCCATCGCCCAAGTGCACCGTGCCTCGCTGGCCAGCGGCGAGAGGGTGGTTGTTAAGATCCAGCGTCCCGAAGCAAAAGAGTTGATCTCAGAGGACCTCGCGCTTCTTAAGCTGTTTGCCGAAGGGGTCGGTAACCGGCCAGCGGTCCGGCGGTTGGTTGATCTGCAGGAATTGTTTGAGCACTTGTCGAATTCCCTGAACCGGGAACTCGACTTCCGACTGGAAGCCTCGAGTGCGGAGCGGATACATGGCTTGCTTGAAAGCTTCCCGCGCC
>JASHOO010000200.1 GCA_030041035.1 Bryobacteraceae bacterium
GGTCGCCGCGCTGTTGTTATCCCCGTTCGTGAGCCAGAAGCTGATCACCTTCTTGGCACGACCGAACCAGAACGATCTGATCATCCTGCACGATCTGATCAAGGCCGGAAAGGTAAAGCCAGTCCTCGACCGTTGCTACCGCCTGGACGAAGCCCCTCAGGCTCTCCGGTATCTGGCAGAAAAGCACGCTCGAGGAAAAGTGGTTATTGTTCCGGACTAGAGACCCGCAGTCCTCCTGGGCGCATTCCTCAATAGTGTCGCGCGACCCGCCCTCGCCGATGCCCGTCATTCCCTGGTCGGTCTCCACCGTGACGATGTGGAAACTCTGGTTGTGCGCTCAGCCGTAATAAAATCGTTGAATGAACACGCCCATTAGGTATCTGCTGGCCGCTCTCCCGCTCGCGGTATTTGCACTGGCCCTGCCCCCGCAAGAACCAGGCGCCGCACCATCCGGCGCAACCTCGGTTGACGTGAAGGAGAATGTTTCCTATGGTTCGGCGAACGGTTCTGAACTGCACCTGGACGTTTATGAACCGGCCAACCGGAGCACCAGCGTATCTCCCGCCGTCGTGCTGATCCATGGAGGCGCATGGACAAGCTTAGATAAGAGCACCATGCACGGCATGGGACAGTTTCTTGCGCGCTCCGGTTATGTGGCCTTCTCGGTGGATTATCGCCTTTTGAAAGGCGCCGAGAATCGCTGGCCGGCGCAGCTCGATGATGTTCAGCGAGCGGTTCGTTGGGTACGCGCCCATGCTGCCATCTATCACGTAAGTCCGGAGCGCATCGGCGCTTTCGGGCACTCCGCCGGCGCGCAACTGGCTGCCCTGCTGGGCATGGAAGACACACGGGACAATTCCGATCCCGCGCTGGCAGCATATTCCAGCCGCGTGCAGGCGGTCGTGGATGTCAGCGGCCCCACCGATTTCACTACCGGCCACGACGCTGAGGGCATTAAATTCCTGACTCATTTTCTGGGCGCCGCGTATGACGCGCATCCAGACGTTTGGCGTGGTGCATCGCCCGCACTTTGCGTCGCCAAGGGAGATGCGCCGTTCCTGATCGTGCACGGCACCGGGGATGAGAACGTTCCCATCGCGCAAGCCGAGGAACTGTTTGAGAAGCTCAAGGCTGCCGGCGTACCGGCGTCTTTGGTCAAAGTCGACGATGCCCACACGTTCCGGACTCCCGAAGCCCGCCGCCAGCTGGCATTCGAGACGCTGGCTTTCTTCAATCGCTACCTCATCAACGTCCAATAACGCGTCACGCGGCTGGATCTGTTGTCGCGGGTTGGTTCACAATCTGACCTTTACCTGCCCCGCGGTCTCCCGAACTGAAACCACGCCAGCACCACGCGCCCGCGTGCCCCACCTTCGGCGATGCCGTAATCCCTTGGTCCGTTTCGACAGTGACGATGTGGAGGCTCTGGTGGAACTAGAGGGTGGCACGGCTCTTCGGCCTGTAATACACTTGCAGCACATCCGTCAGCAGGGGGTAAAAATGATCGAGAAGGATGTCCTTAGTCTCCGTCTCGAGGCGATAACGTCATCCCAGGACCGCAGCCGCACCGCTTTTTTCTCTGCAACAGTCGCAGCGATGGTTGTTCTTGTCGTGTTCTTCAACATAACCTTCTCCCAAGGCAGCGGAACTCCCACGATGCCAGACAACGCCCCACATGACCTTATGTCCGAAGCTCTTAGGAAAGAGCAAGCGAGGCATTTCTTCGACCGCTTTTATTACTCGTTACCGCTGGTTGGAGTCCAGGTAAGCACCGACGACCTCTCGTTCTTGGCGCCTCTAGCGCTTTTGGTTTTTTCGATGTATTACGTTTCGTGTATGAGAAGCACGGCTATGCAACTTCGCGAACTCCGCGAGTACATGACGGGCGTCACTGACGATGAACAGAGGGAGAAGGTCGCTGTTGTCCTAAACAGCCAAGTCGTTATCAACAATCCCGCGTCCGAACTACCCTTTCAGCCACCGAAGTGGCTGCCGGTCAGCAGACTGTGCAGGACCTTGAACTTATATCAATTGCTCATTTATCTCCCAGGGCTGGCCAGTATCGGCGCGCTGTATGCGGACCTCTACGGTACCTATCTCGTTGGTGGGGTCTTTGATCCTCCTGGCAGCACCTACTTCAGCGGGCTATCCCCGCAGGATCGACTCAAGGTGGTGACCTTTCAGCTCATTGGTCTAAGCGTAACCGTTGTGGTGGTAGTCTATTGTGGTGCGGCCGCCCGATATTCCAGTGAAGCGCGTAAAATTGTCGCGCGCCTAACCACAGGGGACTCGCCCTCCGCTAGTCGTTAACACTAGGTCAAACCTCAAAAGGCGAACGTTATGGTGGCGTGGGTTGTCGCCGGATCACAAAGGCCTGTGCTTTCTTCACCTGCCCCGCGGTCTCCCGAACTGAAACCACGCCCGCACCACGCGCCCGTGCGCATCCACGATCGCCGTGCATACAAATCCGGGCGATTGCGGATTGCCGAAGCGCAAATCCATCGCCTCCACGCGCGTCGCGCCCTCGGGATCGTCGGTCGGCGTCAGTTGCCAGTAGGGAAACTGGGCAAATCGCAGGTATTGCTGGAAAACCGGATCGCGCTCGGCGGCTTGGATGGCCGGCGATGGTTCGGGCCTGTAAAACATGCGGCCCGTCGTGGGATCGAACTCACCGAGGAGCTCGACATCCTGATAGCTGAACCCGTCGAACGTTTCTACAAGTCCCGTCCAGTCGAGCGGGTTTTCGTTGGGAAACGCGGCCACACGAAGCGGCGAGGCTCCGGAGTAGATGCGCGAGTCCAGCATTTCCAATACCCGTGCATGCGCCACGTAACGCCCGCCATCATAAAAGACCAAAAAAACAAGTGCGCAAATGGCGAACCCGCGTCGCGCTCCGCCGCCGCGCCCCGGACCCGCCGCGCCGATTTCCGCGTTCACCAGGCGCGAAAGCATCGGCCCAAGCCACGCCACCAGCAGCGCTCCCCAAATCCAAAAATCAATCACGCTCGTGATATCCAGACGAAACCACCTCCCCGAAAACGGCAGCAGCAGCCGCACCCCATACACGTTGGTCAGATCGAGCAGCAGGTGGCTTGCTACGCCAATGAACGCGATCCAGTACGCGCCCAGCCATTTCACCGGTTTGCGCGAAGCCGCGCGCACCACCAGCACGCATAGCAGAGCCAGCACCGGCAGAGCCACCAGCGAATGCGTCAAGTGGCGGTGATAGTGCAGATAGTTCAGCGACCCACCAAACGCGCTGACCACATCCACATCCGGCGCGTTCGCGGCCAGCGCCAGAATCCAAACCGCGCGCGGCGTGTAGCGATCCAGGCCGGCCCGCGCCAGCATGATACCGGTCAGGGTATGGGTGATATTGTCCACGCGTCCGCTATTCAGGCAGCTTGGCGTAGCGCACGTGCGCGATGTTCGGGTAGCCGTTCATCGCCAGCCGGCACGATGGGCCTTTCCCGTAATAGCGCGGCGCATGGAAGGTCAATGGCGGCACGTAGACAACGTCGCCCTCATCGGCAATGATGACGCCCTGGCCCTCGATTGGATAACGAATCTCGCCGAGCATGATGAGCCACGATTCCGATGACTCCGGATGATAGTGCCCCGGGTTCTTCGGGTCGAGCGGCGCGAGTTCGCTCTCGTAGCCATAAATAATGTTGGCGAACAGCCGCGCGTCGGTCACAAACGCGCGCTCGCGCACCTTGGGGTCTTTGGTCAGCTCGAAAAGATTGACGTGCGGCAGGTTGCCCGGGCCATAGCCGCCGGGCTTCCGGTTGAGCTTCGCCTCAATCCACGTCACGCCGGGCATCTCCGGCGGTTTTACGTCGATGGGATAGAAGGTGTGCGCGTTCGGGACGTTCACTTCGTACCGCAGCGCCGGTGTATCGCCTATCGTCTCAATCGAGTAGATGGTCTGCATCGGCACCTGCACCAGCGACCCGCGCGTGGCCACGATCGGCTCCTGCCCTTCAATCGTGAAACGCAGCTGCCCTTCTACCACCGCCCAGAATTCGCGCGTATCCGGATGGAAGCGGCGCGGCACCACCGTGCCCGGCGCCGACTGAATATACTCGCCATGAAGCGTCGCGTCGTCGACAATCACCTGGCGCCAGTTGGCCTCTCCGGCATGTTTCTTCTTCAGGTCCGCCAGCCGCGTGATGGGCTGATGCGGCGAAGCGTATTTCGCCAGCTCCACCGGCTTGGGCGCCCACGACGGCTGCTCTGCGGGTTTCTGCGCCCAACCCAAGCCTGCTACCGCGGCGGCTGCCAGGACGATCGCTCCGAGTCGCATGATGGCCGTGGATTGTATCACAGGCCCAATTCCCGCCTGACACTCGGCACCTGACACCTGAATCTGTTAGAACTCTTTGTGAGCGCCGCGCCGCAACCCCCACCCCTCCGGCCGGTCGGTGACCTTCGGGAATGGGGGCTGAAGGCCGCGGTGGACCGTTACGCCGTCCTGAGGAGGGGCGGCGCAACGTACGGTTTCGGCATCTCAGTGACGTTGAGCGCCTGGGGAGACGGACCCTTGCGCACTGTTCCGCCGAAATATTCGTCTAAGGGGTAAAGGCTGTACGGTTTGAGCTCCCGGAACACCCGTCCCAGCTTCTGCTGAATGCGGTAGACCGCATGAAAAAATGTTCCGCGATCGATCTTCATCTGCCGGCAGCATAACTTCCAGTCCGCCCCCAGCAGGAAGTGAAAGCGGAATATCTTGTATTCCAACTCATCCAGCGTCCGGCGGCTCACCAGACAGAAGTCCGCTACGTAATCCTCATCCTTCCTCACCCAGGTCAGTTTTCGGTCCTTTCCCGCACAAAGGGTGAGCGTGACTTTGCTCATGTACTTCTCTTTAGTTGCGCAGTACCGGAACCGCGCGTAGCAAGCGCGAAAAATCGCTCGCAGCACACAGTTGCACGGGCCGGGTTTGCCGCCTCTCCCAGGGCGCACTCCGTCTCCATGGCAGTGCGTGCAAGTAGTTTTCGCAAGCGCGAGAGTCTCTGATCTGTCCCAATCCATATCCAGAATGTCCTTCCGGGCTGCCCCCTCGTACGGCGCTGCGGGGCATGCCGACGAAAATGCTTGTTGTCTACTGTAAATCGAATTGCGGCTGCGTCAAGATTTTCTTTTAATTTTTTTTTAATTTCCTCCATCAGAAAACCAAGACATTGGCGTAACTATATTTGCCATATGCAAATACGCTGGAGCGTCCGGCTTCTATAATTCTTATTTAACTTCTCTGCAATTTCTGCTACCATCGATTTCGGCCGCCCCCTATTTCAGGGCGAAATCACTTAGCTCCGTGACTTTCATATGTACTTTGAATCGCTCCAACTCCGGCTGATTGCCCACGTGCAGGACCGCGTGCAGCGCGGCGAATTGACCGAAAGGGGGCTCGCCCGCCGCACCGGCATTTCCCAGCCCCACCTGCACAATGTGCTGAAAGGAGTGCGCGTTCTGTCCCCGCAAATCGGCGATGTCCTGCTCCGCCATCTGCACATCACCCTTTTGGATTTGTTGAAGGACGAGGAATTACGAGATTCCTCTCCCCCGCCACGCTCCGCCCCCGTCCCGGGACTCGCTTTCCAGCCCCGGACGGCTTACCCTAAAGGAACGCCGCATGCTCACGAGCAGACTGGCGCCAATAGGGGAGCCTTCCGGATTTGCAAAAAGACCGACTGAAGAAACTGGCCGAAGCCATCGATGCGCTCGCTGCCAAGGACACCGCTCTGATGCAGAGGACGCTTACCATCGCCGCACTCCGCCGCCGGGCCGCGGTTGAGTTGCACGCCATCTGCTCCGCTTTTGTCTCCGGCCTGAATCGGCAACTCTCCAAGATCCAGCTCGATTTCGATCCCCCCGAATACCCCCCCGAAGCCTTTCAGGAGGTCGGCACTAACCTGCTGCAAATCAACGTGCGCGGCCGCATTCTGCAGATTGAGTTCGCCTCCACTCCTGAAACCGTCTCCACCGAAAACTTCCGCGTGCCGCACATCCTCGAAGGCTCCATCCGCTGCTTCAACCAGGAGTTTCTGGACCGCGCCGTCATCGAAGAGCAGTTTATTTTCTATTGCCTGGAGAAAAAGCGGAACCTCTGGCGCTTCTTCGATGCCCGTACCTACCGCTCCGGCCCCTTCGATCAGGAGTACCTGATCTCGCTCATGGAACACGTGCTCTAGCTCACGGCCGGCCCGTTGAGCTACACTGCTTCCCAGGAGCGCAGGCGAATATGAAGTACCTCGTCGTCCTTTTGGCTCTTTGCGGCTTGGCTGCGTTTGGCCAGGATTCCGCGAAAATCGTCGGCTCTTCGGCTGGCTTCGTCGGTTCAGCGCACTTTAGCTCACCACCGCCATTTGTCCGGGCGATCACCGGCGCACCGTACTGCGGCGAGTTGGTCGGCGGCAATGTGCAAACTCTGGCGGATGGCACACACCTCACGCGTGACGACCCGTCCACCAAACAGTGCCGCGATTCCGCCGGCCGGACGCGTACGGAGCGCCCTGCTTTCCCAGGTTCCCGCGATGCCGAAGGTGCTCCCAGCGTCCCCGAAGTCGTTGAAATCACCGATCCGGTGGCCCAGGTGCGATATGTGCTCGACACCCAAGGCAAAATTGCGCATCGGCAGATGTTGTCCTCCGACCGTCCTAACCGTCCCGCCCTCCCCAAACAGGACGCTGCTCCCCTCCTTGCGAACGCGCCATCTCCACGCATGGAGGCGGCATCCAGGTCGGCCGACCCGAAAGCACCGCAGACCACCACCGAAAAATTAGAGGCGCAAGTCATCGAAGGAGTTCTGGCGGAGGGAGAACGCATGACCACGACCTGGCCGGAAGGCTCCCACATGGGCAACGATCGCCCGTTTTCCACCGTGACTGAGATCTGGCGATCGCCGGAACTGCAGTTGATGCTGCTCCACAAGACCCTCGATCCCCGCATTGGGGAGCGCACCGAAAAGATGACCGATCTCACCCGCACCGAGCCGGACCCCGCCTTGTTTCAGCCGCCCGCGGACTACACCATCGTGGATGAAAAAGAAGATTTCAGCATAAGGTGGGTATCTGGCCCCCAGTAGCGGCCCAAAGACATCACTCGCACCGCAGCGCCTCCATCGGCTCGACTCGAGCCGCGCGCCGCGCCGGCACATAGGCTGCCGTGAGCGCGACCGCAATCATCGCTACGACACCCAAGGTAATTGGCTCCGCGCTCTCGACCGGCAGGTCCGCAATCAAGCTGGCGGCGAATTTCTGGCCCCAAATCGCCGGCGGCACTCCAACCGTCAGCCCCGCGCACACCATTCCCAGCGCATCGCGTAGAACCATTCTCGTGACGTCCCCTCGTGTCGCACCCAGCGCCATGCGGATGCCGATCTCACCCGTGCGCCGCGCCACCGTGTAAGCCAGCAGCCCGTAGATGCCGATCGCCGTCAGCAGCGCGCCCAGAACGCCGAAGACACCCGACACGAACGCCATCAGCCGCTCCGGAATAATCGTGGCATCCACCTGGTCGGCGAGCGTGGTCATGCGCTCGACCGGCACGCCCTTCAGCACTTCGCCCGCGATCCGCCGCGCCGCGGAAGCCACAGCCAGCGGATCGACGCTCGTGCGCAGCGCGAACGTGGACGTGTATCCCGGAAATTGCAACGTATCGAAGTAAATCCTGCGCAGCACGGATTCGTGAATATCGGAGTAATTTGCATTTGCCGCCACGCCAACAATCTCGTAAGGCTTGGCCTCACCTTCGACCGTCACATACTTCCCAATCGGGCTGCTGCCGCCGAAATAGTAGCGTGCCATCGCTTCGTTGATCACCGCCACGCGGGCCTTGCCCCGGTCGTCGAAGCGAAAGCCGCGGCCCGCCACGAGCGGCGTTCCCAAAGTCTCGAAATACTTCGGCGCAACCCAATCGGCAAAAACGTAGCGGCGATCCTCCGGTCTTTCCGGATGGCCCGCCACGTTTACGAACAACGGAGCCCCTGCGCCAGAGAGCGGCCCCGGCCCGTTGATGGTGGCCGAGCGCACGCCCGGAATTCTCTCCAGCCGCGCCAGCAGCTCCTGGTATGCGTCCGCCAGTGCTTCCCAGCGGTATCCGCTGTGCGCCGGGTCGAGCGTCATCAGAAGCACGTGATCGTGCCGGAAACCGAGATCCATGTTTTCGAGATTCGACAGGTGGCCGATGAACAGCCCCGCCGCGCTCAGCAGGCCTACCGACAGAGCCACCTGCGCCACTACCAGGCTCTTGCCGAACGTGTGGCGGAATTTCGTTTCGCTCCCGCCACCGGCACTGCGCAGCAAGGAAGCCGGTGCGGATACGAACGCGCTCCATGCAGGAGCCAGCCCAAATAGCACTCCGGTCGCGAGCGCGATCCCGCATGTGAACAGCAGAACCTGTGGGTCGGCCAACAGGTGCATCTCGATGCGCGGGTGCCCTCCTATGAAACGTCCCGATGTCGCGATCCGCACCAGCGTGGCGGCCGCGAAATACGCCAGCACAACCCCGACCAGTGCCCCCGCTCCGGCCAGCATCACCGATTCGGTCAGCACCTGCCGCAAAAGGCGAATGCGGCTCGCGCCCAGCGACACGCGCACCGCCATCTCGCGTTCGCGCCCCGCCGCTCGTGCCAGCAGCAGGCCCGCTACATTCGTACATGCGATGAGCAACAGCAGCGCGACCACCGCCATCAGCGCCGCGAGCGGTTTCCCGAACTCCTGCCGCAGCGCCGTCGAAAGACCCGCGCCGGCCGGTTCCACGCTGAATTTGAGCTCGCGATTGGCCGCGTCTTTGCTGTTTCTGTTCCTCTCATCGAAGGTGAAACGGAAGAGCACCGCCATCTCTGCCCGCGCCTCGGTGATCGACACGCCCGTCTTCATTCGCGCAATCAGCATCATAGGCTCGGGTCGGAGCAAACCCAGCGGCACCCACATGTCCGGCTGATGTCCCAGTATCAAGCCCGAGAACTCCCGCGGCGCGACGCCGGCAATCGTCACCGGCATATCCCCCACCACGATGTGCCGGCCCAGGATGGCCGGATCCCGGTTGAACCTGTCCTGCCAACAGAACCAGCTCACAACTGCAGCCGCCGAGCCCGAATTCCCCTCCTCCCCAGGACCAATGAGCCGCCCCATGGCCGGCTGCATCCCAAGCAGCGAAAAGAAGTTCCCGGCCACACCGTGCACCTCCAGGGTGTCCGCTTCCAGGCCTTCAGCCCGCACGCGGACACGCGCCGGATGATCCGCCGTGATTCCGGAAAAGACGTGATTGTGATCCCGAAAATATTTGTAACTCTGCCGCGAAAATACATTCATCGCAGGATCGCCCGGATACTGGTTCAGGAATTCCACCAACTGCTCCGGATGCTCTACCGGCAGTTTATGCAGAAGCACCGTGTACAAAAGGCTGAAAATCGCCGTATTCGCCCCGACGCCCAGAGCCAGCGACACCACCACTGTGGCCGTAAATCCCGGGCCCCGGCGCATCCCGCGAAGCGCGTAACGAAGGTCCGTCACGCTACTTCCGAATCCGATATAGAATCGCTGCTACCGCCAGCCCGGGAAACAAGCTCAATACGAAAAACCAGCGAACCACCGGAAGAGCCAGAAAAATGACCATCGAGGCGATGGTGAACACCAGCCCCATCGTGCCGCTGACTGGAATCTTGTCGATCCGAATACCCGGATGCATCGGCTCTCTCATCAGAGTCTGCATGACCTTACCTCCGC
>JASHOO010000201.1 GCA_030041035.1 Bryobacteraceae bacterium
TCGACAAAACCGTCGTTGTCCAGATCGCCGAAGGCGACGCCTCGCGCACTGCGTGGAACCTGGAGCGCCTCCCCGCTCTGCCGGGTCACGTCCTGGAACTTGCCATTCACATTGCGCATCAGTAAGCACGGCTCCAGGTGCCTGAGGTTGGGTTGAGTCAGCTCGACGTTGTCCATCACATGCCCCTGACCCACGAACAAGTCTTTCCAGCCGTCGTTATCGTAGTCGAAAAACTTCGCGCCCCAGCCGGAATGTTCCAGCGTGACGGTGCCGAGTCCCGTCGGCGAGGTGACGTATTCAAACCTATTCTGAGTGTTGTGAAACAAAGCGTATCTCTGATTGCCCAGTGCGTCGATGAAAATATCAGGCAGGCCGTCGTTGTCATAATCTTCAAAATCCAGCCCCATCCCGGCGAACGTGTTGCCATCCTCGTCGTAGGCGATGCCCGCGCTTAGGCCGACCTCTGTAAACGTGCCGTCGCAGTTGTTGCGGAAGAGCTGTTGAGGAAAAGAATCGTTGGCAATCAGAATGTCGGGCCAGCCGTTTCGATCGAAATCGTTGATCCCCACCCCCAGCCCTTTTCCAGGCGAGAGACCAATGCGTGACGACGAAGAAACATCGGTGAATGTCCCGTCCCCGTTGTTGTGAAATAACAAATGCGCGACGGGCTTGAACTTGTCGGGATGACAATAGGCGCGATATCCCGGCTTGTGCGCGCCACACCAGATATTCAATGCAAAGTCCCAATCCAGATAACGGGCTACGATCAAATCAAGCCTGCCGTCAAGATCGTAATCCACCCAACAGGCGCTGGTCGACCACCCGGCACCCGCGACACCAGCTTTGTCGGTGACGTCAGTGAACGTGCCGTCTCCATTGTTGTGATAGAGAGTGTTCCGGCCAAAGTTGGTGACGTAAATATCCGGTCGCCCGTCGTTATCGTAGTCGCCCACCGCGGCCCCCATGCCATAAAAAGATCCATGCAGACCAGCCTTTTCGGTGACATCGGTGAACGTGCCATCACGGTTGTTACGATAAAGGCAATTCCAGTAGCGCGAATCGGACTTGTCGGGCATTTTGCCCGGTGGCATGGGATCTTCGATCGCAGCGCCGTTGACGAAGAAAAGGTCGAGCCAGCCGTCGCCGTCATAATCCAGCATCGCCACGCCGCTGCCCATCGATTCCAACAGATATTTTTGCGAAGTCAAGCCGGCGTCGTTCTTGAACGTCAGCCCCGAGGACATCGTCATGTCGGTGAAAATCGGCAGAGCGTGTGGCGCACCTAATATATGGCGTGCGGCGAGGGCGCTAAGCAGGAACGATCGGCGACTGACGGAATCTGGCAAGTGAGAAAGCCTCATTCTATCGTGCGGAGCCTGATCTGCGATAGAGAAACTTACGCGTTACTTTGACGGGCCCATCAAGTTCATAATCTCCTCAATCTGACGGTGCAGTTCGGAGTCGCCGGGATGCAAAACTTCAGCTCTTTGCAGCAATTTCAGACTGTTTGCGTAATCGCCCGCGCTTTCGAGCTTTTTTCCAAGGATCACGGAAACACGGAACAGTAACTCGGAAGTATCCGCATCGTCGGGGTTCAATTCGTGCGCAAAATCCAGTACACGATACGCAGCCTCGTCATTTTGCAGGGCATAGAGCGTAGCCCCAAGCAATGCGTTTGACCCGAAGAAATTTCCACGCAGGGCCACGGCTCTTTCCAGTGGGGATCGCGCTTCCGAGAACCGCTTCAGCCGAAAGTAACTTAACCCCAGATTGTGCCAGATTTCGAAAGAATCCGGATCGAGATCCGCTGCACGCTTGAGCGGTTCGATTGCATCTTCATACTTACCGTTCTCGCCGTACAGAATCCCCAGGGTGGTCAGTTTGTCAGGATCGTTGCGATCGAACAGTCGGCTGCAGATTTCGCGTGCTTCCGCGATCGGCTGGACGCGCAGCACCTGGGCGCATGTTTGGGATTGCCGGCTGGCCTCGTTGTACCTCTCTCGCAGCTGTGTCGATAAGGTATATTCTTCCTCGGCCTCTTTTTGATGGTGCGCCTGCTGTAGCGCTCTGGCAAGCCGGTAATGGAATCGAAAATCCCGAGGATCCGATTGAATCGCCTTATGCAGCCATTCAATTGCACTTTTCGTGTCTCGCTTGTCGAGACACGCCGACCCCAAGTAAAACGTGGTATCGGGGAACGGTGGATTCTCCACAATCGATTCGAAATGTCGGATGGCGCCGTCCGAGTTACCGGCAAGTAGATCGAGTCTCCCCAAGTAGTAAATAACCTTGGGGTCTCGATCTGTGAGGGCAAGAAGGCGAAGGAACTCCTTCCGTGACTCGTCAAGCTCACCCACGGCAAAAAGGCAGACCGCCAACTGATAACGCACCTGCACCGCACCGGGATCGAGTGCCAGGGCCGCTCGGAACTCCTCGGCGGCCTCCGCAAAGCGATCGTTTTGCACAAGTTCGTAGCCCCTGCCTACATGGGCGGTGGACGTGTCGCGACCACTCTGGCCTTGCGCAACAATGTCGCTCACAAGCACCAGGATTAGAACGTAGCCAGCCCTTTGGATAAGCAATCTGATTTTACATTCTAAAACGGTTGCCGGAAGGAACGCTAAACGCGGTCTACGCGCCCACTACGATGGCGGCCGCCACGTCGTGATTACGCGAACCAGCTTCGCGGCTACCGAAAAGCGCGCCCTGTGCACCGCCAGCAAGGCGTCGCTCTTCCGGAAGTTTTTGTACTACCTATTGGACGCAGTAGATTTTCAGGATTGACAGCATCTCCACCTTTGATTACTCTATCCCAAACGTTTTGGCGTATGGTTCAGTGAGGTAACCGTCGCCGTGAATTTGTGCATTCCGCGAGGAGAGTGAGGTCAGGGTGGCTCTCATGCCTACCCTGAAGGGCTCACCAGGCGTTGCCTCGCGTGCGCTGTGTCTAAGCTAGGGAGGTAATGTGCCGCCGGAACCTGCAAGTAGAGTTGTGCTACTGATTGGTGCAACACTGCTTTTCTCAGCTCTTCTTTCCGCCCAATTGAATCGTGGTGTTATCGAGGGCACTTTAACAGACCCCCAGGGCGCCGTAATACCTGGAGTTGAAGTGACTATCACCAATGTCGAAACCAACGTCGCCGCATCACTCAAAACCAATAACGCTGGTTACTTCAGAGCCGAGGACTTGGTCCCTGGGCTGTATGCCGCCGCGTTCTCCGCTGCCGGATTCGCACCAACACGGGTCACCAACATCCAACTGCCGGCCGGCGAAGTCATCCGCGTCGACGCGCAACTGAAACTGACCAGCACCAAGGAGACGGTCCAGGTGATGGCCGAAGCACAGCTGCTGGAAACCGATGCTTCGAATTTCAGTTCAAGGGTCGAGGGGCAGACGATTGACGAGGTGCCATTGCAGGGCCGCGACTTGCAGCAACTGGCCTTCCTGGTCCCAGGAGTGAACAGCCTGGCGGGGCCGCCCGGGAGCAACTTCGGATTCAACAGTCAATTCGGCAGCTTTCCAGATCCCACGCATGTCCTCGGTTCTAACCTTTCCGTACACGGAGGGCAGGGAGGGGCCAATGCATGGTACTTGGATGGAAACTTGGATCTTTCCGCTATGGCCGAAAACGTGGTGGTGAACCCAGCCCCAGATGCCGTATCGGAATTCCAGGCGATTACCAACGCCTTTTCCGCCGAGTACGGGCGCACCGGTGGAGGGGTGTTCAACGTGGTGCTGAAGTCCGGGACCAATATGCCACATGGAACTCTTTACGAGTTCCTCCAGAACAACGCCACTAGTGCCCGAAATCCGTTTACGTCAACCGATGCATTGGGTAACGCGATTCCAGAGAAGGCAGTCCGGTTCAACAACTTTGGAGGCACGATCGGCGGTCCAGTAGTGGTGCCAAAGGTCTATAACGGACGGAACAAGACGTTTTTCTTTGTGTCCGTCGATGAACAGATATTACATGTACTGAATAGCGACGAGGTATTCACCGTCCCGACGCCATTGATGCGTCAGGGTAACTTCAGTGAAGATCCAAATTCTGTTGCTAACGGTATCTGGAATCCTTACAGCACGGTTGGCCCCAATTCTTCAGGATTGTTCACCAGGACGGCATTTGGCAACCCCGTTCCAGGTAACCCTTATGGAAACAACGGGTGCACCAACACCGCCGTTGAAGCCGGTGCGGCTGGCGGCTTCAAGACCTGCAACTTCTCTACACAGATTCCGAAAGGCATGCTGAATCCGATCGCAATGTTCTTCATGAACAGCTTCCCGATGCCGAACTATGACGATCCATTGGCTACCTGCCCGATGTCGTCTACAGGCCAGTACAAGATTTGCGACAACTTCCGTGGCGCTGTGGGGAGTAGCAACGACCCTCAGAACATTTCGATCAAGATCGACCACGAGATTAGCGCTAAGAATCGATTATTCGGCGAGTGGCTTTTCAACCCCGACCAATATAACAACTATCGTGTACCCTGGACGGGTCCGACCTTCCCCGCCGCTTCGGTGGGTTTTGGCTCGAACTATCCATTTCGCATGCGCAACCAGATCATCGCGCTGGGGGATACTTATTTGTTCACTCCTACGCTGATCAATGAGTTCCGGATAAGCTTCAGCCGTCAATTTCTGGGAACCAATCTCAACCAGCCCTATCCGAACAGCATCACCGACCAGAATCAGGTAGCACAACTGATGGCCAGCGTGCAAATGCCAACGCAACCCTATAACCCGGTGCCAATTTGGAATATAGACTCGCCCGGAGGCGGGTTTATGACGTTTGGGCCACAAGCTTTTGTAAATATGGACCAGGCCCAGGAGGCATACACAGCGGTCGAAAACATAACTGAGGTGTTGGGGAAGCACACTTTGAAAGCGGGTTTCATGTTTCGGTTGGAACATCAGGCGGTTGAGTTCGGCGGCCCCATGATCTTCAACATGGCAGGTGAATTGACCCAGGACCCGACCACCGGCTTGGGAGGCAGCGGCCTGGCGCAGTTCATGCTTGGAGCGGCTTCAAGCAATGGGAATACGGTCGAGCAGGTTAACTTTGAGCCGTACATGAGTTTTCGCTACTGGGGAGCCTATTTGCAAGATGATTTCCGGGTGACGTCGCATCTTACTTTTGATCTTGGACTCCGGTATGACGTATTCGGTATGTTCAAGCTCCGCGAGGAGCCGAGTTCAAACTTTTGTTTGACTTGTACGAATCCCGAAACGGGTCTGCCGGGTGAGGTGATTTACTCCAATAGCGGAAATGACGTCTATCCAGCCAACAAGAATGACTTGGGCCCCCGTGTCAATTTTGCCTGGACACCGTTTTCAGACCAAAAAACGGTCATTCGCGGAGGTTATGATATCTTCTACAGTAACGCCTTCCAGGGAGCGAATTCTGTTCAATCCGGGCCTAATTCTCCCGGCTATAACATCGATTACTCTTGGAATGACAGCTTCTATCCTAATCAATGTGCCCCTCTTACCGGTCAGTGCGTTGCTTTCCCTCTCAACTCGACAGTATCTAAGATAACTCTCCCAGTGCCGCAGGTTCCGGCGAGTCCGGCCCAATTGCCTGCTTTAAGCGAATCGCAGATGCTGGGTGGCGGAGGCTGGTCGATGTTCCTTAAGCCGGAACATGATCCTATCATCCAACAATGGACTTTCGAAGTGCAGCGGGAGCTTCCGTCCAATATCCTGCTGAGTGTGGGGTATGTCGGCAATCACGGTACGCATCTGCTAGGGGAATTATTCCGCAATATGAATTATGTTCCCACTGCCGACGTGCTTCAGTATCAAACTTCCCTCAACGCAGTCGTCCCGATCACGGACTATTACTCTGGGAAGACCGCACAGTTGCTGGAGAGCGTTTATGGGAGCCCCGATCTGCCCCGTTCGCTCCTGCTAAAGCCATTTCCATTTTACAACCTCGGCATCACGGCCAATACCGCCTGGGATGGCACCAGCCACTACGACGGGCTGGATGTCCAGGTTCGAAAAAGGCTTAACCACGGCGTGAGCTTGGTCGCCGCATACACGTGGTCGAAGTTGATGGACAACGGACTCCCTGCGACGCTGGGCGCAAACCTCGTTGACCCCGTACACTTCGCACGTCCCGGGTATGTTGGTGGTGAGGCCGGCTCCGGCAGCTTCAGCGCCTTGACTGGCCAGTTATATCAGAATCCTGATGATAAGGTGGACAAAACTATTGGGTCGTACGATATTCCGCAGATGTTTAACCTGACAGTCACCTATGCGTTGCCATTCGGTACCGGCAAAATGTTCCTGGACCGGAAAGGTCTGTTGAACCAAGTCTTCGGCGGCTGGCTGCTTACTGGTAACTTCAACGCGAGGAGCGGAATTCCGATGAGCGTTACCTGCCCTGCGGACGGACTGACCAGCCGGTGCGACTTGATTGGCAACCCTGAGAACGTGCCTGGTGGTCAAAACGCGAGTCATTGGTTCAATTCTGCAGCGTTCGAACCCGCGTTTGGCGGGAATCAAAGCTTCTGGGCCAACCCCAATCCTACCGCCTCTAATTGGTGGTTGTACGGCACTGCCGGGGAGGTGCTGCCGGATGCTCGCGGACCTGGCTTTTACAACTTGGATTCTTCGCTGAGCAAAGAATTCCATCTGTCCGAACAACGTTATTTCCAGTTCCGCTGGGAAATGTTTAACTCATTGAATCACATGAATCTGGGCCTGCCCAACACGAACTGGTGCCTGCCGCCTTTAGCCAACGGCTCGACGAATCTCGTGAACCAATCCGGATGTTCATTCGGGCTCATAACGAATATCGCGACCGACCCGAGGCGGATGGAGTTTACCTTGAAGTTCTATTGGTAGGAGGAGCGAGCCGTGCGGTCGGTCGCTGCGCAGTAATCCCGTGAAAGGATTAGGTATTAAGCGAGTGTGAATTGCCGTGATCCCGGCGCTATTTGCCATCACCTTATGGCGCGGAATACTTCCATATCGGAATCGTACAGGTCGCGGAGGTGTATCTTGGCACTGCCCGGAAGATGCACTTGCCCCCTTTTGATGACTAAAGTGGGAACGATTCTTCTACTCCCGTGGCGCACTGCCAAATGAGTGTCGGTAAAGGGAAAATCGCCCGTCTCGACGTCGAAGACCAGGATATCGGCTCGCGCCCCTGAT
>JASHOO010000202.1 GCA_030041035.1 Bryobacteraceae bacterium
GCCAACACCGCCACGGCCGGGGCCACCGTGTACGTCCTTGGGGGCGTCTACAATGAGTCCGTCAACTTCCCGAACTCCGGGACGGCAGGGGCACCGATTACCTTCGAAAGCTATCCAGGACAGACCGCGATTATCGATGGGACCGGCCTGACCGCATCGGGCATTCAGGGTCTTGTCAACATCACCAACCAGAGCTACCTCACCATTCGTGGATTCGAGATTCGCAATTACACGACCAACAACCCCAATGTGACTCCGACCGGTGTCTGGGTTACAGGCTATGGCACGGCGGTGAAGATTCTCGACAATCGGGTGCACCACATCACGACCACGTCGGAAGCCAACGGCAATGCTTTCGGCATTTCCGTCTACGGCACGTCGGAGACTCCCATTACTCAACTGGTCATCAATGGCAACGACGTGTACAAGCTGAAGACGGGGCAAAGCGAATCCGTGAACGTGGACGGAAACGTGACCTATTTTCGGATCACCAACAACCTGGTACACGACAACGACAACATCGGGATCGATGCGATTGGATACGAAGGGGTCGGTCCCGTCGGCTATGACGAGGCCATGTATGGCGAGATCAGCGGAAACACGATATACAACATCAGCGGAATCGCGAATGCAGGCGAAGGTGACGAATACGATGCCGACGGTCTCTACTGTGACGGCTGCGCCTATGTGACCTTCGAAAGGAACGTGATCTTTCAGGTGGACTACGGCATCGAGACCACCAGCGAGAATCAAGTCTGCCTGGAAAACGGCACCGAGTGGTCCGGCGGAAACACCGGGTCGGGCAAGGCTGCCACAGGCACGCACCCCTGTTACGGCCGGTTTGCTACGGTGCGCAACAACCTTTTCTACAAAGCTAATTCCTGCGGCAATTCGATTGGCGGTTATGCCGCGGCAACGAGCGAGGGAGGACCGAGCAACGGAGGAGGCAGCAGCTATCACGACGTCTTCGTGAACAACACTCTTTACGACAACGGGACCCAGCCGGGCAATTCCAGTGAAGGCACGCCCAGCGGCGAATTCCAGATTCAATGGCAGGTGGGCAAGGCTCAGGGGGACTTTTATGAAAACAACCTACTCTACGCCGGCTCACCCAATATCTGGATCAACAGCTACAATCCTTGCACCCCGGCGTACCCATGTCCCCCTGCCACGCTGAATTGGAACCTCTATTACTCAACTGCCGGTTACGAGCAGGGAACTTCCATTCTGTGGGGTGACGTGAGCAGCTACACGAGTTTCGCCAACTGGCAAAGCGTCAGCGGAGAAGATGCTGACTCGCTGAACACGGATCCCTCGTTCGTCGACCTTATGGCTACGCCTGCCGACTTTGACCTGAGCCCGTCTTCACCGGCCATCGGCGCTGGAGGAACCAGCCTCACTTGTAGCGTCGGCTGGTGCGATCCCAATGGCAGTTCCCCCAACTCGATCTATGGCAGCACCGACTTACTTGGCACTCCCCGGATGACCAATGGAAGCATCGACATCGGCGCGTACCAGGGCACGGGAATCAGCAACACCTTGACCGTGGATCTGACGGCGGAGGCGAATACGCTCGCGCCGAATCAGTCCACGACCCTGCATGTCAGGGTCTCGGCCACTCCCGGCGGCGCGGGCGTGCCGAGCGGCAAAGTCGATTTCCTGCTGGGTTCGAACTTGCTGGCCAAGCTAACTCTGCGGCCCACCGGCCCCACGACCTCCGCGGTACGTTTACCCATCAGCGCCTCGCAGCTTATGTTGGGCGCCAACACAATCACCGCAGTGTACTCGGGCAATTCGATCGCGCCGTGCTGTAACCCATCAGAGCCTCCGGGAGAAGGAACACCCGTCCCCGTATACCCAAGCGCAACTTCGGCGCCTATCACGGTCACGGTGACTCGCTAGCCTACCGGGTTCACCTGTCGCCCTCGCGGGAAGTTGCCGACGTGCGCGTTGTCAGTGCAACTTGATCGAGGAGCCCGTGACATTCTGCATCCATAAGGCAAAGTCCTGCCAGATTGCCGTTCGCCCGAGCGGCACTCGTATTTGTTCGAGCACGATGAGAAAACCGCTGCCCCATGCCGTTGCACGATGAATTTTTCCGGTGGACCACAAGTCATAGGCGGCCAAACACAGTAAGAGTGCATAGCAGCAATACTGGGCTGTTCGGAGGTCCCACCACGGCGCGCGAACAGGCCAGCGGACAAAGGCGGCGTCGAGAAGTGCGATGGTGGCGATCAACATGAAACGCTTGTGCGCGGCGGGATGGACGCGCTCGCGGAAACCAAAATAAATCAGGGTCGCGAATATCAGCATGTCCACCACCGGGACGGCGTAGAAAGCCCTGACTTGTATTCCCAGATCGCCAGGTGCGGCATGCCGGGCTAGTGAATCCGTCGCCGCCAACAGACCGAGTAGAAACATGAGACAGGCCACGCCGAATCCGATCAACCCGAGCCGGCGGTGCAGTTGTACGCGCCGGTTGGAAATTAGCAAAACCTGGGTGATGAATAGAAGGATCCATAGGGAGAAGACCGCTCCATGAATGTGAACGAGCACATTGGGAAGCGGAGCAGCGAGCACTCCGGCCATATAGTAGGTTCGTGAAAAACCGACGAAGACGGTGGCGAGAATGACCACCGCCGCGCTGACAAAAAATATCTGGTCGTGCTGCCGTTGGCTCGAACCGACTGTCGCGCTTGTCATTACACAGCCACTCGTTGATGATTGACCAACATTGTATCCGAGTGGGTCCGGTAAACGCGATCTCGTCGGTTGAACTTCTTTTGGATGGCCGTGAATCAGTTGAGGGGGTCTCGAGTCTATTGCCGGCAGTTGCTGGCGCCGCCACGGAGCTTGATTTCGGCGGCCACATCCGCGAATCCGTTGTCGAGCGCCGCCTGGTACGGACTTTTGTGATTCGTTGCGCATAGATTCGGATTGGCTCCGCGGCTCAGCAGCACCTTGACTACGCCGGCCTTCCCGAAAGACGCCGCGGCATAGAGAGCTGTCGCTCCCGAATCCTGGTTTATGTTGTTCGCGAGCGCGCCGTGATCGAGCAGCAGACTGACAATCCCATCAAAACCCTTGAGGGCTGCGTCCTCGAGCGGAGTGGCGCCGCTTTTGCTGGCGAGGTTCGGGTCCGCACCATGATCCAGCAGGACGCCCACAACGTTGGTGAAACCGGCGAACGCGGCCGTATCGAGAGGTGTACCACCGGACGGCAGAGTCCCATTTGCCGATACACCCTGGCGGAGAAGCGCCTCGACCACACGCGGCTCATTTTTGGCGATGGCGGGGTCAATCAACTTCGCTGAGATCTGAGAGGACTGTGGATCTTTTGCTTCGGCTTCCAGCAGCAACATCGCGACAGCCTGCCTGCCATACCGCAAAGCATTCTCCAATGGACCGTAACCTCGGTTGTCCTGAATCTCGAGATCCGGATGGAATTGAAGCAGGAATTGAACCACCTCGACGTTGCCACGGCAGGCGCCTTCGTTTATGGGTGTCATGCCGGCTTGAGGTTCCGGTTCATTCAGACGAGCGCCGTGGGCCAATAGAAGCGCGATCGTGTCGACGGTACCGCGCCGGACGGCATCGTCCAGCGGGCTCGTGCCGTCCTTATCGCGAATATTCACCGCTGCGCCATTCTCGATCAAGAAGGTGAGCGCATCCAACTGTCTCTCTCTTACGGCGTAATACAGAACCGTCCGGCCGCCCGCATTCTTCGCGTTGACTTGGGCGCCGGCCTGGATTAATCGCGAGGCAATCCGGATGTTGCCGTTCTGGAGTGCCAGTTCCAGCGGCGTCGCATAAGAAGGAGGTAGCGGTCCCCTTGCATTGGGGTCCGCATGTGCGGCCAGCAGCAGATCTACAACGTCAGGCTGATTCGATTCTACGGCGTACCAAAGTGGTGTGTATT
Source organism: Bryobacteraceae bacterium (assembly GCA_030041035.1). Taxonomy (GTDB): domain Bacteria; phylum Acidobacteriota; class Terriglobia; order Bryobacterales; family Bryobacteraceae; genus QHXW01. Next base: position 3,920 of record JASHOO010000202.1, read on the forward strand.
GTGGCCCGTCGAGCGGCGCGTTGGGGTCAAAGCCAATAGAGAGCAGGGTCTCGATCGTTTGCAGATTACCGTCGTTCGTAGCCCTGCGAAACATCTCGCCCGCGGTCATCCCGGATGACGAAGATGGGGCCTGCGAGGACACGGGCTGAGGAGCCGCAAGCGATGTCTGCGCGGCCCACAGAGCCACGCTCTTCTCAGACAAGCCTGTTTGGGCACGGGCCACGGGATTGAAGGCGACGAGGACTCCGAACACCATCCAGGAGATCAGTTGATGAAGCGAAGCACCCGGCATCGGCACCGCTCCTTACATGGAATGGAATGCGATTTCGAATTGCACGCGCACGGCTACGGGCTTGCCGTCTTTCTTCCCGGGCGCGAACTGCCACTGCTTCACGGCCGCCACTACCGCTTCGTCGATATCTTTATCCAGGCCCTTAATCACGTGCGTGTTTCGCGGAGTGCCGTGAGAGCTGACCACCGTTTCGACCACGACCGAGCCTTTAATCCGGATGCCACGTGCGCCGAGCGAATACTCCGGGTTCACCTGCTTGGTGACGCGGGGCGGCGTGACATCGTCGGTGAGCGCGTACACCGGCTCATCGTCGTTGTCCTGTTCCTTCTTGCTTTTTGCGCCGTCCGGCTGCTGCGCCAGGGCGATCAGCGTCATCAGCACAATGATGGAGCCCCACTTCAGCCCGCTGGTCAGTCGCGCCGTGATTCCGGTTCCCCCTGGTAGAGGGTAAAGGCGTCACGGCTCCGGCAATGGTTACATCGCCCGATGCCTCCACCGAAGCGGGCGGAGGGGCAGCGGTGCCTTTACAATCAAATGATGCCGCGGTTAGATGGGCCGGCGTGGGCTCGAAGGAATGGCGATGATCCGGCGCTGTACCGATAGCGATTTCCCAACCATAGAAGCGGTGATCAATGAAGCCGCGCAAGCCTACCACGGCGTGATTCCGGCGGATTGCTGGCACAACCCGTACATGACAGGGTCGGCGCTCCAGGCCGAGATCGACGCGGGAGTCGAGTTCTGGGGCTGGGAGGATTCCGGCATTCTGGCCGGCCTCATGGGAATCCAATACGTGCGCGATGTGACTCTGATCCGGCACGCCTACGTGCGAACCGCGAGTCAAGGCCGGGGAATCGGCGGCGCCCTCCTCGGTTTTCTGGCGGACCGCGCCAGCGGCACTTTACTGGTGGGTACCTGGGCCGCGGCCGCGTGGGCCATCCGCTTCTATGAGCGGCATGGTTTTCGGCTGGTCTCGCCTCGGGAGAAAGATGAACTTCTGGCCGCCTACTGGAGCATTCCCTTGCGCCAGAAAGAGACATCGGTGGTACTGGCGTCCACGCGCCACTCCCGGCCGTCGGAAATCTAGCACCGGTTTTCGACCGGGCTCACGCGTCCGGCCCGCGGTGCCT
>JASHOO010000203.1 GCA_030041035.1 Bryobacteraceae bacterium
GGCGCGCCCAGGCTGCCGAGACCCAAAGTGATATAGTCCACCAGCGGCTCGAAATTCTCGCGCGCCAGAAGGCGCCAGCAGTCGACGACGGTTTTCGGCCGTGCGTTTAAGGGCCTCAGAACCTCTGGCGAGAGAGTTTGGAACTCGCGCCAGGGAGTGGTGATGGCGAGAACATCGGCCTGGCGAGCGCACTCGGCGAGGGAGGATGCGAAATGGACCCGACCCACCAGTGCAGGCCGCGCGTTGTCCATGGCAGCGGGATCGTAGACGATCACATCGATGTCGCGCGCGAGCAGGTGCTGGGCGAGCAGCAAGCCCTGCGACTCTTCGACCACGTCGGTGTCCGGTTTGTAGGAAAGGCCGGCGATTCCAGCAGTTCCACCGGCGGGAAGGCGGCTCAAAATCATCTCGGCAAGCCGGGGCACCTGGCGGCGGTTCAAAGTGTCGGTGGCTTCAGCCAGCGGCGCGGGCACGCCGTGACTCCGGGCGAGCGCCGAGAAAGCCATGTTGTCGCGCGGAAAGCACGGGCCGCCATAACCCAGAGCGCCTTTCAGATACCTCGTTCCGATGCGAGTGTCAGCGCCGATGGCGCGCGTGACCACCGCCACGTCGGCGCCGGGCAGGGTCTCGCAGACCTGGGCCAGCATGTTGGCGTAGGAGATCTTGGTGGTCACGAAGGTGTTGACTGAGAGCTTGGCGAGCTCCGCATTGACGAAATTCATGCGGGCGATAGTGGGGCGGCTCTCGCAAAGCCCGCGGTGGAGATTCTCGATAATGTCTCCCGAGCGCCGGTCGAATTCGCCGATCAGCACCATATCGGGATGGAGCATGTCGTGAATTACGCTGCCCAGCGCGATGAATTCGGGGTTGTAACACAGGCCGAAGTCCTGGCCGCAGCGCTTGCCGCTCGCGCGCTCGAGCAAGGGCAGCAGGCCGCCTCCGGTGGATCCCGGCATCACGGTGCTCGAAAGCACGACGAGATGGTAGCCCTGCTTTGTGCGAAGAGCCTGGCCGATGGCCTCGCCGGCTGCCAGTACCAAACGCAGGGAGAAGGAGCCGTCGAGTTCGGAGGGCGTGGGTACGATGATGAAGGTGATATCGCTCGCGGCGACGGCGGCTGCGCAATTCGCGGTGGCGGAGAGACGCTCGCGATTCTTGCGGATCAACTCCTCGAGGCCTGGCTCGTTGACAGGAGCGCGGCCTTGATTGATGGCGTTTACGGCGCCCGGGTTCAGATCCACGCCGACTACGGTATGGCCTTTGCCGGCCATCACTGCCGCCATGGGAGCACCCAATTTCCCCAATCCAATTATGGACAATCTCATGATCTGCTCACTGTTTTCGAACGATCGGCATGCGCCAGCCGGTGCCAAAAGCGCGGGAAGTGACTTTCAACCCCGGGGCGGCCTGTTTCCGCTTGAACTCCGCGTTCCGAACCATGCGCAGCACGCGCCGCACCGTGTCCGGGTCATAACCATGCTCGAGAATTTCTTCTTCGGTTTCGCTGCCTTCCACGTGGCGCTCGAGGATTTCATCGAGGATCTCATAGGGCGGCAGCGAGTCCTGGTCAGTCTGGTTGGGGCGCAGTTCAGCCGATGGCGCTTTGGTCAGCACGGCTTCGGGGATATCGGGCCGCCGCTGATTGCGCCAGCGGGCCACGCGGTAGACCATCATCTTGGGCAGGTCGGCAATCACGGCCAGCCCGCCGGACATATCGCCATAGAGGGTGCAATAACCCACGGAAAGCTCGGATTTGTTGCCCGTAGTGAGCAAAAGCGCGCCGTACTTATTGGACAGCGCCATCAGCAGGTTGCCGCGAATCCGGGACTGGATATTCTCCTCGGTGACGTCTTCGGGCCGGCCGGCGAACGCTCCGTTGAGCGCCGCATCGTACGACTCCATAATCTGCGCAATCGGCAACGTGAGCGTGTTGATCCCCAGGTTTTTGGCCAGAATCAATGAATCGTCGACGCTGCCCGAGCTCGAATAAGGCGAGGGCATCAGCACACCGAGCACGTTTTCGCGGCCCATGGCATCGGCGGCAATCGCCGCCGTGAGCGCGGAATCGATGCCGCCCGAAAGGCCCAGCAGTACGGTCCGAAAACCGGTTTTGCGCGCATAATCCCGGACTCCCAGGACCAGCGCGTGCCAGATCTCGGCTTCCGGCTGGAAATCATCTTCGGCAATGGTGCCCTGGCCGGTTGCGAGATCGACCATGACGACGTCTTCAGCGAACGGCTTGCCGCGGGCGATCAGGCGCCCTGTGGTGTCAAATGCGCAGCTGCGGCCGTCGAAAATCAGGTCGTCGTTTCCGCCTACCTGGTTCACGTACAGGAGCGGGAGACCGTGACGACGCGCGCTATGCCCCAGCATCTTCTCGCGCAGTTGTTGCTTGCCGACGACGAACGGCGAGGCGGAAAGGTTTACGATGATTTGGGCGCCGGCGTCGGCGAGGGAAGTGATCGGGTCCTGATGGTAGCGCAGGCGCTGCCAGAAGTCGCGATCGTTCCAGACGTCTTCGCAGATGCTGAGTCCCAGGCGGCTGCCGTTGAGGTCCATAATCTGCGGCTCACCTGCGGGTTCAAAGTAGCGGTCCTCGTCGAAAACGTCATAGGTGGGCAGCAGCGTTTTGTGAAACGACGGCCCCACGCTGCCTTTCTCGAGTAACACGGCACTATTGAATAGCGGCCGACCCATCTCGGCGGGATTGGGAGTAGCCACTCCGACCAGCACCGGCGGCGCGTCGGCCAGATCATGCGCCATAGAGTGCAGCATTTCACAACTGCTTTTCACAAAGCCGTGACTCATGAGCAGGTCACGTGGCAGATAACCCATGAGCGCCAATTCCGATGTGAGA
>JASHOO010000204.1 GCA_030041035.1 Bryobacteraceae bacterium
AAAACGAAACGACTGAAACACAGAATGGTATTGGGGGAACTCCCTCCCGATAAATTCCTCAACCTGGGCGTCTTCAAAAAACAGATATTCGTAGTCCGGGTTCAGCAGCTTGAGGTTGGACGTCACAGCCCGGACGCGCAGCGCCTGTTGAGGATACTCCCCGATCCGGAACTGAATAATACGCTTTGGAATTCGACTTTGCATCTGGCATGACTCCTTGGCGAGTGCTCTGGTAAAAAGCAGTTCGACAACACCCGCGGCCCTTGAAATAGATTTGCGTCTCATCATCGGGAATGAACTCCGTCCTCACCAGTACGTGTCCCTTCTCGACCTCCCCACGGATGCCTTCGCGAAATCTCATCCAGTACCTTTTGCATCGGAACGGCCTTCGGATGGAGAAGTCTCGCCCAGGTGGCGGGTGAGTCGGCGATGATGAGGCAATGATCATCGCGCCGGGCTAGGATCTTCTGAGAACTGTATCGTTGCTATCGCGCTTGCCGATATTCACATTCTGCGCGGCGGAGACGATCTCTTTCCCCAGCAGCCTGTAATACAGCATCAGCAGCGTTCGGTCGAAAACCTCGAAAAACAGTAGACAACCCGTTGAGGACGTTAGATCATGTTTTAGTTAACCGGTGCTAATTCCCCTATTTTTCAATGCGCCAACGAGGAGTTCGGCCGCTCACTTTTATGCTTTCCGCCTTCACCGCGAGACGGTTGGTAGCACCGGGTATCGCGTCCTGTAGAGGCCGCCCAATCCTCCATACCTGACGTGTTGACCGCTGCGGACTCAGGAGCTCGCGTACGTTTCTGCTTGTTAAGACGCCTCAGCACCTTCTCCACGCTGCCCTTGGGATTTAGCGCGGCTTCTATTAGATTTGACAGCGCTCCCCGGGCCACACGGATGCGGCTAAAACCCCCGCCCCCCTCAGCGAGCTTTGTCCTGTGATACGCCCAAAACGTCTCGTCCCGCCCAAGTATCAGGCTCTTGCCAAGGAAATTGTAATAGACGGACAGATGCGAGGCCAAGCGGGCCTTGAGCTCCTCCCGACTCAGGAAAGCGGGGCCGTGTCTCGAGAGCGTTTCCAAAAAACCGCCAAGACCAGTCTGGTTATCCGTGTCAGCCGTGCTTCGTGAGTCCGGCCTTACCCGACTAAAGGTGAGGATTTGATGAACGAAACCGAAATCGGAAGTTTTGAGCAGAGAGAAGCATACCTCCGTGTCCGCATGGATGTTCGCCTCATTGTAAAAAGGATCGCGGCCTCTCACCAGGTCTGCCCGGTACATAACGGTAGTAGGCGAATTGGTGAGATACAGTCCTTCCAGAAAGTGCTTGCGACAGATCTCCCGGCCGGGAGCAAACCTCGTTCGGATTGGTAGGCCCACGCATTTCACTTGAGTCCCCTCCAGGGCGTAGGCGCTTACGATACCGACTGAAGGAAACTCCTCAGCCACAGCAACCATTCGTGCCAGACACTCCGGGAAAATTAAGTCATCCCCAAGAACCACCTTGCAGTATTTGCTGGCCGGTGAAATCTGACGCAGGCCAACATTGAAATTGCGAAGCGCAGGCAAGAACCGCTGATTCTCGTAAATACGAATGCGCGGGTCCTTGCCCGCGTAGTGCCGTGCGATCGCCGCCGACCCATCGGTACTGCAGTTGTCGACGATCGTATACTCCCAGTTCTGGTAGGTTTGCGCCAGAATGCTTTCAATACACTCTGCCAGGTGCTCCGCCTCGTTGTGCACGGGGGTGACGATGCTTACCAACGGAAAAGAACGAGAACTCATGCCGAGCGCTCCCTTCTGCCCTGAAAGCAAGCCGGTCGCCCTGGCTCCCAAAGCCGCAACGCTAAGAACGTCTTCAGCATGGCACTTTGGTTCGTCGCCTCCGCCGCACACCTGTAGAGAACGAGCTTTCAACCACATTCTGGCCCCAAGCGCTATCGGCTTGACGCGCAGCCGGGCCATTCTGCGCCGCAAAGAGTCTGTCGAACTCGGCTTGCACCGTGTTGTAATAGGCCGCAGAAGTATCCCGGAAAAGCAACCGGAGCTGATTGCTCTCGCGAACCATCCTCTCGAACCGCTCGATGAGCCACGCCGCATCGATGTGCTCCACGTCACGGCAGTAGCGATCGTGGCCGACCGCCCGCATCAGATGGTCGGTTTTGGGAAGGTAGCTTAGAGCAATCACGGGCTTGCCCAAAAGATGAGAGAAGATGACACCATGGAATTTCGACGTTACCACAAAATCGAAGGTAGACATCTGAAGAAGTAACTCCCTCAGGGTCAGAGCGAGACGGAAGGACACCCTTGACGCTGCAGCCGAAGAGAGCCCGGCGAGAAGCTTTTGCCTCAGATCTTCCATTGCGTAGACGTCCATAATGTCGCTGGCGAATATTTCCAAATGATAGTTCTGAGCTAGCAGCCATGAGGAAAAGGCAGCCAGCTCGCCCAGATAGCGCTGGTAGACGGCGGCGTCTTTTCGTGGCCATCGACGCGGGTCACAAAAACTTATCGGATTCAGTCCAACTCTACGTGTCGATGCCTCGGAGGATTTGCCGATCGAATGTGTAGAACCGTTTCGAACACCGCCAGAATCTCGAGGAAGACCTGCTTCAAGGTCGATGCCGAGATCACGAAATACGGAAATTGCCTTGATGGGCGCCGGCACCGCCGATGGTTTGGCCGTCAGATAATCTCTCGGATCAAGCCCGTAAGCGGGGTCTGGACAAACGTGTGTTTCCCGCTTAACGCCGAGACTACGCACCAGAGCCTGTGATTCTACGGAGCGAAATGAGACATACCTGGCTGAGCCAACCGACCACCGTGCGAACAGCTTATTCACCGGCCGCCT
>JASHOO010000205.1 GCA_030041035.1 Bryobacteraceae bacterium
GGGTCGATGGCGCAGTGCGATCAGGTCGCCTTCCTCGGCACTTCCTGGACCGGCGGCGCTCTCGCCGAGCGCCTCAACTTGAATGCCTACCAGTGTTATCACTTGCATCCGGCCATCTCGGACGAGATCGGCGCGCTAGTTGAGCCCTTCTCGTCCACTGTGCGCGCCGTCGCACAGGGAGGGCCGGGTGTCGAGGACCGCGTGGCCATCGTGGGCGCCGGGCCGATCGGCCTGATGGCTCTGATGGCTGCGCGTCTCCGCGGCGTCAAGCAGGTCGTCGCCATCGAAATGGCCGAGCGCCGCATCGAAGCCGCCAAACTCTGCGGCGCAGATGAAGTCATCAACCCACAGCGCGAAGATCCCGAAAAACGCGCGAGAGAGATCACCGAAGGTCAGGGCTTCGACATGGTCATGGAATGCGCAGGCCAGCCCGCGAGCGTCCTCATGGCCGCCAAACTCACTCGCACCCGCGGCCGCCTCGTCATCATGGGCGTCTTCGAAAAACCCGCCGCCATTGACCTGACCGACGTCGTCTTCCGCGAGAAAGTGATCTCCGGCAGCATGAGCGGCTACGGCCTCTATGACGAGACCATCCGCATTATGACCGACCCCCGCTTCCGCGGCGACTTATTAATCACCGACCACATCGGATTAGACGACTTAGTTGGCAAAGGCTACCACGGGTTACTGCACGAAAAGGACAAGCACGTGAAGATGCTGGTTCGGCCGGAGTGAAGGAGGACGAAAAGGACCGTGTAACCTCCATTGCTAAATCGCCGTCTGCTGGCCGCGGCAGGGTGGTATCGTTGACCGCATCAGATTTTTCTCTAAACATTTTACCTAATAATTGTAGTAAGCTGATTCTGCAGTACCGGCGCGCAGGCTAGCGTTTCTCCCGGCGCGGCTGCCTCCCGCCCTTCCTCGCCCCCACATAGTGAAACCGAATCAAATAAATATTCTCGCCCCGGCCGTGCTTCGCCACCTTCAGCAGATCAATCACACCCAGAAATCCTGACTCGCGCGCTAACGCCCCGGTAATGTCGGGCAGCCCGATCGGCTCGATTGAATCGATCTCGATCTCGCCCTCCTCCATCCGGTACCGTTTGCCCACCGTCACATGCGGCCGCGTCCAGATGCGCACGCTGCACGTGATATCACCCCGGCGCACTCCATCCCGCAGACGCTTCGCGAAAACCATGGCCGCTACGATCGTAGCGAAAAAAAAAGGAAATTTGTTGATGCTAAAGGCCAAACCGGCCCGTCCGCCGCTTAAGTTGAGCGGCGCACCAGGGTTGTCATGCGACTCGTACAACAGAAATCCGTAGTTTCCTGATAGATTCAACACTTCCGTTGCGATAAAAAGGGCCGGAACTGGTATGGATGGCAAGCTTACAAAAGCCGACATCGAAACGCCGGCGCTCCTGGTCGATTTGGACGTCATGGAGCGAAACCTGGAAACCATGGCGCAGTTCTTCTGCAACCGGCCGGCCAAGCTTCGTCCGCATTTCAAGAATCACCGGGTGCTGGAACTGGCGGCCAGGCAGATGGAGCATGGCGCGATCGGCATCACTTGCGCGAGGCTCTGGCAGGCTGAGCGGCTGGTCAGCTTCGGGATCCGGGATATTCTGATCGCCAACGAGATCGCCGGCGAAGAACCAGTGGCGCGGTTTGTGGAAATGTCGCACGAGGCTCCGGTAATCGTGGCTCTCGATAATCCGAAAGTTGTGGCGGATATGGCACGGCACGCACGAAACCGCAAAGCCGTGGTCAACGTGGTAGTCGATGTTGACCTGGGATTGCAGCGTTGCGGCGTGCCGCCGGGCGAACCTGCGGTCAAGCTGGCCAAGCAGGTGGTCGAATCGGGACTGAAGTTTCGCGGAATCATGGGATATGAAGGGCATTTGCAGCCGCGTCCCCCGGGTCCGGAGAAAGTGCGTGCCGTGACCGAGGCCATGCAGGCTCTGGTCGGGACCAAGAATCTGATCGAATCGCAGGGCATTCCGGTGGAAATCGTGAGTTGCGGGGGAACGGGGGATTATTCGATTGCCGGCGTGTACCCGGGCGTTACCGAGAACCAGGCCGGTTCCTATCTGCTGATGGACACGTGGTATGCGGCCGTGGTTTCGGATTTTCAAGTTGCGCTGAGCGTGCTGGCGACAGTGATCAGCAAAACGGCGGAAGAAAGACTGGTTGTCGATGCCGGGTGCAAGGTCATCAGTGGGGAACGCGGGCTGCCACGCGTGAAGGGGATCCCGGGGCTGACGGTGAAGGCGCTGCATGCCGAGCACGCGCCTATCGAGATCGAGGACCCCGCGGTGGATGTGGACGTCGGGGACAAAATCGAAATTGCGGTGCAGTATCACGACGGGACGGTAAATCTGCACCGGTGGATGTACGGTATTCGGAATGGGGAAGTGGAGCAGGTTTTCACCATCGAACAATGAGGCAGGTATGCGGTTGAAAAACAAAGTTGCCGTGGTGACGGGGGCGGGGGTGGGGATTGGCAGGGCCATTGCCGAGCGATTCGGCCGTGAGGGCGCGAAGGTGGTGATCGGCGAGATCGATGCGACTCACGGGGCGGACGCGGAGCGATGCATTCGGGACACGGGCGGGGAAGCGCTGTTTGTCGAAACGGACGTATCGAACGAGGCGCAGGTAAGATCCATGGCGCAACAAGCGCTGGATCATTACGGAAGGATCGACGTATTGTGCAACAACGCGGGAATCCTGCTGATCCACGAAGAGACGCGCGCTCACGAACTGACGAACGAAACCTGGGACCGGACCATGGCGGTGAATCTGCGAGGCTATTGGCTGTGCTCGAAATATGTGATTCCGGCGATGCTCAAGCAGGGCGGGGGATCGATCATCCACGTGGCGTCGCCGACGGGTCTTTTCGGCTTTACGCGACTGACGGCTTACAGCACCAGCAAAGGCGGGGTGACGGGTTTGATGCGCGCCATGGCGGCGGATTACGCACCGGACAACATCCGTGTGAATGCCATTGTGCCGGGGACGATCGACACGCCGATGAACGCGGTGGAGCTTTCCGATCCGAAGATGCGCCAGCATTTCGCTGAAATCGCGCCCGCGAAAAGATTGGGGATGCCGGAGGACCTGGCAGGCATCGCGGTCTTTCTGGCTTCGGAGGACTCGGCGTACTGCATCGGAGGCATTTTCACTGTGGATGGCGGGCTCACGGCGGTGTGAGGTGATTGTATGATTCGATTGAATTACCGAAGCAGTTGGGCGTTTCTCGCGTTGATGGTTGTGAGCGGCTTCGCTTACGCCGCGGATGCGCCAGTCTTTCCTCTCAAGGTGAGCGCGAACAAGCGATATCTGGTGGATCAAAAAAACGCGCCGTTTCTCATCGTGGGCGACACGCCCCAGGGACTGATGGGACGATTGACGGAGCAGGACGCGGAAGCTTATTTTGCGGATCGCGAAGCTATCGGGTTTAACAGCGCGGGTTGGGTCGATGTCACGGTTGGCGGTCACGACTTTCCCGATAACGTCAACGCCACTACTCCCGACGGATTGCGGCCGTTCACCGGATTTGTGAACAGAGGAACGGATTTCCAGCACTACGATCTGACCACGCCCAACGAAGCTTATTTTGCGCGTCTCGATCATATCGTCGAGATCGCGGCTCGTCATCATCAAGCGGTTTTCCTGGATCCCATGGAGACGATCGGGTGGCTCGCGACGCTGCGCAACAACGGCGTG
>JASHOO010000206.1 GCA_030041035.1 Bryobacteraceae bacterium
GTGCGCATGATGCGGAGAGGTAGTTCGAGCTGAAAGCGCTGGTTCCGACGTTGTTCCACCACTTGCTCAATCTAGATGCTTTCGGCGCTGCGGTCAATAGTTCGAAAATGGATTTAGTTATGGTACTAGAAGCCACAATTTTCGACGGGAGGGAGATAAATTGGGTGGGCAATCCGGTCTTCCTGGCGGGTAGGCCAGTGGTTTTCGGGGGCATCGTGCATGCGACTTCATTGTGGCGGAGGGGTAAAGCAGAACCCTGCGGGATGAGGTATAAGTTATTGGTTCAAAGGAGTTTATTGATTTGCGAAAGTGGTGAACGAGCGGGGCAGGGCAATGGCCTGCCCGCTTCAGAAGTGCAAGCTAGCTGACCTTGGCGAAAATGATGACCAGGGTGTAAAGGGCGAGCGATTCAATCAGCACCAGACCGATAATCAGGGCGAAACGAATCGCGGCGGCGGCCCCAGGGTTTCTCCCCATACCTTCAGCGGCAGCCGCGGTAGCTTTGGCCTGAGCGAGGCCGCAGAGACCGGAAGCGATGGCCATGGAAAAACCAGAGGTGATCACCACCCACTGGAGATGCGACTCATGGGCGGCGTCGGGGGTTTGGGCGAAGATCGGGCTGGCGAACAGGAACAGGGCCAGCAGAATCAGAAACAGCTTTACGTTCATGGTGATGCGACTCCTTGTAAGATTCGCTTCCAGGAGGTGGTTCCCGTCATCCTCGTGCAGCCGGTCTCACACTGGAAGCGGCATAAAGCCGTTATGAATGTTGCTCGTGGGGCACGGTCTCCGACAGGTAAATCATGGTCAGGAGGACGAAAATATAAGCCTGCAAGAATGAAACAAAGACGTGAAGTCCCATAAAAACCGCGGGTGCAATTAAATAAGTCAATCCCAAAAAGACGTCGGTTACTTTTTCGCCGGCCAGCATATTGGCGAACAGACGGATGGTGAGTGAGAGCGGGCGGGCGAGGTGGCTGATCAGCTCGATGGGGATCATGAGCGGCGCCAGGATCGGCATCGGCCCGGCGAAGTGCGCCATGTACTTGAAAATCCCCTGCTGTTTGAAGCCCATGAAATTGTAATAAACGAAGACCAGGAGGGCGCAACCGGCGGGCACGGAAGGATTCATGGTGGGCGATTCGAAGCCCGGAATGATGCCGATCAGGTTGCTGAACAGAATAAAGATGAATATGGTGCCAAGAAAGGGGAGAAATTTGGGTCCGTCGTGGCCGATGCTGTCGCGCGCCTCGCTGCGCAGAAAATTGTAGACGGCTTCGAAGATCTGCTGGGTTTTGCCGGGGCGGTCCATGGAAAGGCGGGGGCGCAGCACGGCAAACAGAACGACGATGATGACCGCCACCAGAATCTGCATGGTGATGAAGTTGGTCCAGGGGCGGGCGGGATGCTCGGCGTGGAAGCGAACGAGCGAGAGCAACCAATTGCCGAAGCCGGCGAGATGGTCGTTGAACAGTTGGGTCAGCCAAACTTCATGATCCGGCATAAATCAACTCGAACAGGAGCTCCAAAATGACGGCAGCCGCGGGCACGAACAAACCAATCAGGCCGGCCGCCAGGGATATCGTGGAGTAGTTCAATATAGCATAGCCGACAGCGGCAAGGAGCAGGTAGCGCAGCCCCAGGAAGACGGCCACGCGAGCCCGGGGGGGCTTGTCCGCGGCCTGCGGGCCGAGCGAATTCACCATTTGCTTGAGCCAGCGGAAATTAACCCACGAAGCAGCGGCGCCCAGCAGGAAACCGGCGGCCCACCGCCAGCCCCCGTGCAGGGCGGCGGCGATCAATCCCGCAGTAGCCAGCAAGGCGACGAGGCTGTGAATGCGGGCGAGGGCGCGATCGAAGAATGCCTGATCAGGATCCATCTTCCTTCGTATCCTGAAGCAGGCGGCGGATCAACTCTACAAAGCCCGAGGCAATACCGAGCAGCAGAAAAACCAGGTAGAGGAAGTGAGTGCCGAAGGCTTTATCGAGCAGGTAGCCGATGGCGTAGCCGACGAACGTGGAAGCGGGCAGGAGAAACGCGAGCGATGCGTATTCGCCGGCCTGCTGCGATTCGGACTTCTTCACCGCTTGGCCTGGAGCAGGGCCGGGGCGCGGCCGGCGGTTTCCTGCACGAGATAACCCATCTTCGGATGACTGGGTTCGAAGTCGGGGTGGATGCCGTTGTCTTCGAGGGCTTCGGTGGTAGCAGGGCCGACGGAGGCGACGACCATTTTTGTGAGCGCGGTGCGCACGTAGTCCTCGATACCTTTTTCCGCGGCGACGCGCAGCAGGTGATCGATCTGAACGGAAGTAGTGAAGAGCGCGACATCGAGTTCTTGGGCGGCGATGCGCTCGGCGGCTTCGCGCAGAGGGCCGGTATCTTCGGGCAGCTCCCACTGATAGACGCGCACGGGAGTGACGTCGGCGCCGCGTGCGCGGAGGCCGTCGATGAGTTCGGTGCTGGGGCGGCCGTATTCCTGGACGGCGATGCGGCGCTCGGGGCGGCCTTCGGTGGCGGCGAGGATCTCGCGCCAGGTGTTGGGCTCGGGCACGGTGACGGCGAAGGACACGTTCAGTTCGCGCAGGACGGCGATGGGCTTGGGGCCGCGCGGGACGACGGTGAGATTGCGCAGAGCTTCGGCGAATTTTTCCGGCGGGTAGCGCGTGGCGAGGGTCTGATTCAGGATGCGGGTGCCCACGCCGGTGAGCAGGATCATCATGTCGAACTCGCCGGCGAAGAGGCGCTGGGCAAAGCGGAAGGCTTCGTCATTGCGCTCGATGGGCGCCTCGCGCATGGATGGCGCCACGAAAGGATCGCCCTGCTGGCGGCGGATGAGCTCGGCGATTTCGGCGGCGCGCCGGCTTTCGAAGGCGACGACTTTGAGCCCGGCGAACGACATGGCGAGATTATTATAGCGGGCGGGGAATTTTCACCGCAGACGCGCGGAGGAGTTCAGGAAACGGGTTAGTCCGTTCTGGCTACGCGGAATCCAAAAGTGTCGGAGCGCTGCGACGGCACTTCTACATCGCGGGAAGCAGACCGCATCCAGGCCGGAATCGCGTTCCAGCCGCCACCGCGCATGACCCGTGCATTGTGGAATTTCGGCATGCACGTCTCGACGGCGCCACCGTCGGTGGGCGCGCCCTGGTAAGTGGCGTGATAGCAGTCCTCGACCCACTCGCCTGCGTTTCCGGCCATATCGTAAAGACCAAACGGGTTCGGGCGGAAGCTGCCCACGGGGCTGGTGTGGGCGTAGCGGTCATCGCAATCCACAAATCCATCCGCCTTGATTCCCTGAGCCTTGGCGGAGAGGTCAGCGCCATTGGCGTAAAGGCACTGGTTTCGCTCGCTGTCGCCCCAGTACCACGCACCGGTAGTGCCGGCGCGCGCGGCGTATTCCCATTCGGCCTCGCTCAACAAGCGGTAGCTCTTGCCCGTTTTCCGCGCGAGCCACTGCACGTAGGCACGCGCATCGTCCCAGTTCACGCACACGACCGGATGGCGCTCGGTCTCATGGAACACATTATTCCAGTAGATCCCTTCTTCGACTCGGAACGAATTGCCCTCCCAATGCTCACACGGGCCGAGCGTCCGCTTGGTGTCTTGCACGAACGCCGCAAACTCGCCGCGGGTTACCGGGTACTTGCCAACTGCAAGCGCATACACGATGGTCACCTGTTGTTGGGGATTCTCATCGCTGCCCCGGCCACGTTCGCTTGCGGGACTGCCCATCGCGATTTTTCCCGGGGGAATCACGATCATTTCAGGGCACGAAGCA
>JASHOO010000207.1 GCA_030041035.1 Bryobacteraceae bacterium
GGTGGTGGGCAATGCGCCTAGGGTGCAGGCCTCTTTACTGGCGCCCGGCGACTCCATCGCTTCGGTGATCGCCAATCAGTTCACCGAGGCGACCAGTGACATGTACATCAGCGCGCTCATAGAGCTGGGTCTGGTGCTGTTCGCTATCACTATTATTATCAATGGGTTGGCTCGCCTCCTGATTCTTACTGCCGGAGCCAAGGTCACCAAATAGGTATGCTGCAGCGCCGGCGCAAGATCGTCAATGTGGTGATGCTCAGCCTGACCGGCGTGTGCACAGTCTTCATTGTGAGCGTTCTGTTCATCATCCTGGGTTATCTGTTCTGGAACGGCGCGCGATACTTAACCATTAATTTTTTCACCAAGTTACCGGCCCCTGTGGGTGAAGAGGGCGGCGGCATGGCCAACGCCATTGTGGGCAGCGGTAAGTTGTTGCTCCTGGCCACTTTAATCGGCGTGCCATTCGGATTCCTGGGGGGTGTCTATCTGGCCGAGTACGGGACCGGCATCTTTCCCTCCATGGTCCGCTACATGACGGACTTGTTGAACGGCGTTCCTTCCATTGTGATCGGCATCTTCGCCTACGGCGTTTTGGTCGCCCCGCGGCATCATTTCTCGACCCTGGCAGGCGGCATGGCCTTGGGAGTGATGATGGTTCCGATTGCCTTGCGTACCACCGAGGAGTTTCTGCGCGGTGTGCCGCAGAGCCTCCGCGAAGGAGCTATGGCGCTGGGTGCGAGTAAGGCCAGGACTATAGCCACGGTCGTGATTCCGGCCGCCATCCGAGGCATTCTTTCCGGCATGATGCTCGATCTCGCACGCGTCGCCGGCGAGACCGCACCGCTGCTGTTTACCAGCCTGGGCAACCGTTTCTGGAGTCCCGGGTGGGACAAACCGACGGCCGCACTGCCCGAAATGATTTATCATTATGCGATTTCGCCCTACGACGACTGGCACCGCCAGGCATGGGCCGCTGGCTTCGTCCTGCTCGCCCTGGTACTGCTGGTCAATATAGTGGCTCGTCTGGTTCTGGCGCGAACTTCGCATGCTGCGGGATGAGTAAAATGAGGATCGGCCCCTATGAGTATCACTCCGGAGCCTGAAACCATCGTGGGTTCAATCAACCAAGAGCCATTGACTTCTTCCGGTTCAGCGCCGAAACAGGCGGAAACCGTGAAGCTTTCAACCGACCGGTTGAGTTTCCACTACGGCAGCTACCAGGCGCTGCACGACATCTCTCTGAGCTTCTACGCCAACCGGATCACCGCCTTGATCGGCCCTTCCGGATGCGGCAAGTCCACGTTTTTGCGCACTTTAAACCGAATCAGCGAAACCATTCGGCATACGCGCATTGACGGGCAGATTACACTGGATGGCGAAGATGTCCTGGCGCTGGATGTCACCAATCTTCGCCGGCGGGTGGGGATGGTGTTCCAGCGGCCCAATCCCTTTCCCAAGTCCATCTTCGACAACGTGGCGTATGGGGTTCGCGTCAACGGGCTGGCGCGCGGAACCTCGGTGCGTGAAGTGGTGGAAAAAAGCCTACGCCGCGCCGCGCTGTGGGATGAGGTGAAGGACAAGCTGCACGAGTCGGCGCACGCGCTTTCCGGAGGGCAGCAGCAGCGGCTGTGCATCGCGCGGGCGCTGGCCGTCGACCCGGAGGTGCTGCTGCTCGATGAGCCGTGCTCGGCGCTGGACCCGATCGCGACGGCCAAGATCGAGGACCTGCTGTTCACCCTGAAGGACGACTGCACGATCGTCATCGTGACCCACAACATGCAACAGGCCGCGCGCGTGGCGGATAACACCGGTTTCTTCCTGCTGGGCAAGCTGATTGAATTCGACCAGACCGAGGTGATCTTCAAGAATCCTGCCGCCAAGGAGACTGAGGATTACATCACCGGACGATTCGGATAAACGGCCATGGCACTGCGTCATTTCACGATCGAGATGGAGGAGCTCAACGAACTGCTTCTCCGCATGGGCGCGCTGGTCGAATCCTCCATCCGGCGCAGCGTTCAGTCCCTGGTGGATCGCGACAAGGAATTGGCCAAAGCCGTTTTGCGCGATGAGCCGACCATCAACCAGATGCAAGTGGAGGTGGATGCGCGGGCCACGCGGGTGCTGGCACTAAACCAGCCCGTAGCCAGGGACCTTCGCTTCCTGACGGCGACTCTCAAGATCAACACCGATCTGGAGAGGATGGGAGACCTGGCGGTCAATATCGCCGAACGTACGATTGCATTACTCAATCGCCCGCCGGTTAAGCCCCTGGAAGACATCCCCAAGATGGCGTCGCTGGTGCAAGACATGCTGCTGAAGAGCCTGGATGCGTTCGTCAAAGTGGACGCGGAACTGGCGCAGACCATCTGCCCCGCCGACAACGAGGTGGACGCTCTACGCGACAAAGTGTACACCGAACTGGTGGAGTTTATGCAGCGCGACCCGGCGACAGTTCCGGCGGCGGTCGATCTCATTTTTGTGGCGCGCAACCTGGAGCGTATCGCCGACCATGCCACCAATATCGCCGAGGATGTGATATTTCTTGCAAAAGGGGTCGATTTCCGGCGGGCAGTGGCTCCTGCCCCCCGGGTGTGACGGCGGCGATTCAGCCGGCCATCATCGAGGACAAGTTATTGCGGCATTTTATTGAAGAGCTGGAGGACTTGCAGGGGCGCCTGTTGGAGATGGGCACCCTGGTCGAATCCGCCATCCACAATAGCGTGCGGGCGCTCATGGAACGGAGCGAGCCGCTGGCCCACCAGGTCCTCGGTAACGAAGACCGCATCAATCACCTGGAAATCGAAATCGACGATCTGGCCGTGCGTCTTCTCGCGCTACAGCAGCCCATGGCCAAGGATCTGCGTTTTCTGACCGCGGCCATCAAGATCAATACCGACCTGGAACGGATGGGCGACCTGGCGGTGAACATCGTGGAGCGGGCCATCGCGTTGATGAGCCGGCCGCCGGTGAAGCCTTTGATCGACATCCCGCAGATGGCGCGCACCGTGGAGTCCATGGTGCGGAAAAGCCTCGATGCTTTTGTGAAGCGGGAGCCGGAGCTGGCCCGCAGCGTTCTGCTTTCCGATGATACGGTGGACCGGCTGCGGGACTCAATTCACTCCGAGCTCATTTCCTTCATGCAGGAAGATCCGGAGTCGATCCAGCAGGCGCTGGATCTGATTCTGGTGGCCCGGCACCTGGAACGCATCGCCGACCATGCGACCAACATCGCCGAGGATACCCTATTCCTGGTCAAGGGAGTAGACGTCCGGCATCACCTGGAACCCAACTATTAACTGATTTTACGGTCCGATTGTTAACGCCCCCACAGTTTACCTTCCGTGTTTAAAACAATTTTTGTTAAGAATGTCTTCAAGACGTCATGAAGGTGAAACACAAGCTCCTGTAAGAAGGGAGTATGCGATGCGATCTGCACGTCCACACCCGGCACTCGGGCATGTGCACGGTGCCGGTGCTGAACCGGGTCTGCCGGGAAAGCTACACTGAACCGCAGCCGCTTTACGAGACCTTGAAGCGCCGGGGCATGGATCTGGTAACGGTAACGGATCACGACTCCATCGACGCGGTCGAGCCGTTGCGGCGGCATCCCGATTTCTTCCTGAGCGAAGAAGTCACGGCCGCCACGCCCGATGGTACGGAATTACACATCGGCGTTTATGACCTGGAGGAGCGTCACCACCTCGAGATTCAACGCCGCCGCAGGGACCTGCCGGCGCTGTGCGCTTATCTGGGCGAGCAGCGGCTTTTCTTCACCATCAATCACGTGTACTCGAGCTTGACGGGGCGGCGCACGGAGCGCGATTTTGTGCTGTTTGCGCGGCATTTTCCGGGAATGGAAGCGCTCAATGGGCAGATCCCGGAGTTGAATAACCGCCGTGCCGGCGAGCTGGCGGAGAGCTGGGGCAAGGCCGCCATCGGAGGCAGCGACGCGCACACGCTGGCTTCGCTGGGGCGCACCTTCACGCGGGTCGCAGGAGCGCGCACCAAGCGGGAGTTCCTGGACGGGCTGCGCTCGGGCCGCGCCTCGCTGCACGGAGAGTCGGGCAACTACTGGAAGCTGACGCGCGCGGTGTGGTCGCTCGGTTCGGCGATGATGCGCGAGAACAATTGGACGCTTTGGCTACTGCCTTTGGGAGCGCTGGTTCCTTTAGTCACGCTGGCAAACAGTGTGCGGGAGTATGCGTTCGTATCGCGCTGGGCGGCACGCATCTGCCGCCCGCGCACACGGACCACTTACAGCTCCGCATGCCCCAATGAGGCGGGCATATGAACCTTTCACGGGCGGCATCCAATCTTTCGCGGCCGGACCGTTTTCTGATGCAGCGGTTGAACCGGTGGCGTCCGCCCCGGTGGTTTCGCGTGTGGATGCTGGCGGCAACGCGCGCCGGCGACGGCTGGCTGTGGTGGTGCTGCGCGCTGGCGGTGCTGGCGTCGAATGATGCCGCGAGTCGTGCCGCACTGGGAGCGGCCGCGGCGGCGGTAGTCAGCGGCATTTGCAGCTTCAAAGTGCTCAAGCGCACCGTGGGCCGTAAGCGGCCGTGCGCCATCGAGCCGCACTGCTGGGCGACGGTGCTGCCGCCGGATCAATTTTCGTTTCCATCGGGGCATTCCATCACCGCTTTCGCCATGGCCGCCTCTTTGGGCACATTTTATCCGGCGGCACTACCGGTTCTGTTATTCTGCGCCGCAAGCGTGGCGGCATCGCGCGTGGTTCTGGGCATGCACTATCTGAGCGACGTCATCGTGGGCTCGGGTATCGGGGCGACGCTCGGCTACGTGGCGGCGATGCTTTTCAAGTAGAGCCAGTTCGGATTCCTCCACCGTTCCGCCTCTCAATCAGAGCTTGTATGCCTTGGCGATGTTATCCAAAGTGATGGTGCCCACCAGGGTTTCGGGGTTGGCGCGGCTGATCACCGGAAGCAGCGAATGCTCGCCCAGCAGGCGCAGGGCGGCATCTACGGGAAGGTCGGGGTACAAGTGCGGCAAGGGATCGGTAGGCAGTCCCCCCAAGTGCACCAGGGTCTCGCGGGAAACCAGCGTCCAGCCGCCTGCGC
Source organism: Bryobacteraceae bacterium (assembly GCA_030041035.1). Taxonomy (GTDB): domain Bacteria; phylum Acidobacteriota; class Terriglobia; order Bryobacterales; family Bryobacteraceae; genus QHXW01. The sequence continues at coordinate 5,079 of JASHOO010000207.1, forward strand.
CATCCTCGGCCAGGCACTGTGAAAGCCGGTTGGCGTCCAGGAATGCGAGAGCTTCGCTGAAGGAGACGTCGTGGCTCAGCACCGCCACCGGCGCCGCGGTCATGGCGTCTTCGATGTGCAGAATGGGCACGGCGCGGCGCTCCTCGCCCGAGGGCAGGTCCAGGCCCTCCTGCCGGGCCAGCATGGTGAAGAACGGAACGGGATGCAACTGCCGCGAGATGAAATACGCGATGGTGCTGGCAATGGCCACAGGCAGAATAATCACGTAACTGGCGCTCAACTCGAACACCATGATGATGGCGGTCATGGGCGCGCGAAAGACTCCGGCAAAAAACGTCCCCATGCCCACGAGCACGTAGGCGCTCGCGGGACTCACTGTTTCGGGCCAATAAAGATGTGCCAGTCCGCCCAGACCGCCTCCGATCATCGCCCCCGAAAACAGCGTGGGAGCGAACATGCCGCCTGGAATGCCGCTGCTGAAGCAAATCGTCGTGACCAATATTTTCGCCAGGCCGAGAATCAGCAGCATGCGCCAGAGGAACTCGTCATGCAGGGCGTTGTCGATGGCGTCGTAGCCCGCGCCCATGACCTGCGGCAGCCACAGTCCCACCGCGCCTACGATCAGACCCGCCACCATTGGCTGCACGTAACGCGACCAGGGCGGCAGTTTCTCCAGGCGCGCTCGCAGGGATTCGATCAGCCTCACGAAGAAGGCCGCTGCGAAACCGCCCAGAACGCCGAGCAGCGCGTAAATCAGCAGTTCAGAAGGATGCGTGAACTGGAACGACGGCACGCGGAACAGCGGCTGATTGCCAAGAAACCAGCGCTCCACCACCACCGCCGCGACAGCCGCCAGCAGGATGGATCCCACCATCGCCGCATTCCAGGCGGCCATCACTTCCTCCATCACGAACAGCACGCCGGCGATGGGGGTGTTGAAGGCCGCCGCAATCCCCGCCGCCGCGCCCACCGGCGCGATCATGCGCATGCTGGCGCGCGGCAGCCCGAAAACCCGGCCCAGGATCGAGGCCACTCCCGCGCCCATCTGCAAGGAGGGATCCTCCGGGCCAAGCGAGTTGCCCGAGCCGATGGAGATGCTGCACGCGATGAACTTTCCCAGAATGGTGTTGGCCGGGATGTAGCCATTGGACACATACAGCGCCGCTTTTGTTTGGTTCACGCCGCTGCCCTGCGCCGCGCGGAACACCCGCAGCACCAAAGCGGCGGAAACCAGCCCGCCGAGCGCGGGGGCGGCCAGGCGCCCGTAGCGCAGTCGCGTGGTGATGGCTCCGATCGAGGTCCAGCCGAGGAAGTCGATCGCGATGTGGAACAACACCACCAGCAGTCCGGCAAAGACGCCAATGAGAATGGCGAGCAGGGAGAAGCGCTCGGCATCGTCGATGGCGATCCGGTACGATCCCAGACGTGTGCGCAGGTCCTCGAGGAACGAGTCGCCCGCGGCCATGTTATTTCGCCACCTTCGCCATCATGAGGTCCAGGGGTTCTTGGGACTTGGGCGCCTTTCCACAAACCTGTTTGCGGGCCTGCCACAACTGCTCCGCCAGCTCGACGGCCCTGGGCGTATCGCCCTCGTGATGAACGCGGTTATTGCGCAGGAAGTCCTGCGCCTCCGGAATGAGCGTCTCGATCTCGGCCGAGGAGCCGGGCGCCGCGCAGGCTTGGAGCGCGTCCAGTGTCCGGCTCACCAGGGTGAGGACACGCTCGTAGCGTCCGGCGGCAGAGAGAGTCACCAGGGTCGGGTCCAGCGAGCGGATTTCCGCGGTCTCCTGCAGCCACGTGGCGGCTTCTGCATTGTTGTGGTCCCATTGAACCGCCTTGCGCAACCAGTTCTCGGCGGCGGCATAGTTGCCCTGAGCGAAGGCGGCCTCACCGCAGCCCAGCGCCGCGGCGGCGTTGTGAGGGTCGCTTTCGAGCACCTTGAGAAACATTTCCGAGGCTCTCGGCGCGGATCCATGCTGCAGCAGCAGAAATGCGACACGAGTCTGCACCGTAGGATCCTGCGGAGTCTCTTCGGAGAGCGCCATCAGTTCGGCGAGTGCCGTCCCGCTGCGGCCCGTGTGCTCGAGCAATTGCACAAGTTCAAAGCCTGCCTGGATGCGGTCACTCCCCGTGTCTCCGGGCCAGAGGCCGTAGATCGCCTGGTGATATTCGCTGACGGCGTCGTCGATACGTCCTTCGCGCGCGGAGATCCGGGCCAGCAAAAGATCAATCCAGGCGTTGGCGGGATCGGCTTCGTGCATTTCCGACAGGTGGGATCCGGCTTCCTGCAGACGGCCGAGATCCGTCAGCGCGAGAGCCAGCGCCAGTTGATAGTGAGCATTATCGGGTGCGTAGCTGATGGCGGCCCGGTACTGTTCGACGGCTTCGCCAAGACGCCCCGCGCGGGCGAGAACGTCCGCCTGGCGGTAGTAGGTTTCAGCGCGGCTCTGACGTTCCGTGTGGTACACGTTGGCGAGCCATGCCGTGATCCCAAACAGAAGCGCCAGCACCACGAAAACCAGCAACGCCCCTTGGGACCTGGGCGACATCACCATCGGTTCCGCAGCCAGACGAAAACTTTCATTCCGGCCTCCGGGCCGAGGACTTTATTTTAAATCATCTTGCTCGGGTGCTTAAATCTTCAGCAAGCCGCGCCGGCGCCCATCTGTTCGGCGTCCTGGATCTGGCGGGCCAGGTGGCGGATTTTGAAGCCGACCAGTTCAATCGCCGTGAGCAGTTCCGGCTGCTGGAGCTGCTCTGCGAGGAGCTGTTGATCGAGAGATTGCAGGCGCTGAATATTTTGGTGCAAGCGCTGCCTCGCCGTGAAAGTGAGTGCGGGCTCGGGGCCGGCCTGCCACATCGCCGCCGCAGAATCTTTTTCATGGTTGGGACTTGCTATTCTCGCTTTCATCGCTCTCCTCCAACAACTGCTCTTAGACAAGGCACGCGCAATGCCATTTGCTGAACGCATTCCTTCTGAATGACATGGCGGCAAAGGTGGAACAGGCCGTGCGCAGGGACTATCTGAAAGGATAGAGCGCGTGTACCGAACAGATAGCGGATTTATTCGCACCGAGCGATGCGTGAACAGGCGATGCTAATCTGCGCGCAGCGCCACGACTGGGTCGATATTGGCGGCCCTCCGCGCGGGCACAAATCCCGCGGCCAGAGCGACCGCCACCAGCACGCCGCAAACGGTCACCAAGGTCAGCGCATCGCTGGTAGCCGTGCCATAGAGAAACGTGGCCAGCAGACGGGTCAGCGCCAGCGAAGCCCCGAGGCCCAGTGCAAGGCCGGCCAGCACCAGACGCAAGCTCTGCCCAAGCACCAGGCCGAAGATATTTCGCCTGCGCGCTCCCAGCGCCACGCGCACGCCGAGTTCGAACGTCCGCTGCGCAGTCGTGTAGGATACGACGCCGTATGCGCCTACCGCCGCCAGAAGCAACGCCACGGCCGCAAAGCTCACAAAAAGCCACATCATGGAGCGCGGCTGTTGCGTCGATTCGTTGACCAGCGAGACCATACTGCGAATTTCGTCCACGGGAACGCTGGGATTCATCTGCCGCATGAGGTCGCGAATCCGGCTCACCACATAGGTGGGTTCGCTATTCGTATGCAGAACGAGCGTCATGACGGCCGGCAGCTGGCGGTCGCTATCCTCGGCTTGGGCATAGGGCATGTACATGGCGCCGCGGATGTAATCCGGCGAGTGGTCCGCGAGATCGAATTGGCGCACATCGGCCGCCACGCCAACCACAGTCCACCAGCGGTCCTCCCACACCAATTGCACATGCTTGCCGATGGGGCTTTCATGGGGCCAATAACGGCGTGCGGTGGCCGCGCTGACCACGATCACGGGCGCGGCTGATTCGCTGTCGCTCGGTTCGAGTGCACGCCCCTGCAAAATGGAAATGCCCATCAGACGGAAATAGTCCGGGGTGACGGCACCCGCCCAGAACATGGGCGCCGCACGTTCGGCGGGGACGTAAGGGAACCCTTCGACCTTGACCGAGGACGCCGGAATCTCCGCAGAGAGCGGCAGCGTGTTGGCGGCGGCATCGTCCTCGACGCCGGGGATTTCCCGTACGCGCCGCAGAAGCTCGTCGTAAAAGGCGATGCAGGCGGAACGCTGCCCGCATAAAGACTGTTCCGGGGAAACGCGTAGCGTCAACACATGCTGCGGCTGGAAGCCGGGACTGACTTGCGTGAGCTTCCAAAGGCTGCGAATTAACAGCCCGGCGCCGATGGTCAGCACTACGGCCAATGCCACCTCGCCCACGATCAAAGCACTCCGCAGGCGGGCACGTGCTGCGCCCGCCGCGCGTTGACCGCCCGTCTTAATCGCGAGGGCTAAGTCCGGCCGGGACGCAATCAGCGCCGGAACCAGGCCGAACGTCATGCCCGTGAGCAGCGAGAGAGCCCCGGCATACGCCAGCACCTGCCAACCGCTGCCGAGATTGGCCATGCCATTTGAAGTTGCGGGAAGCGCGGTCTCGAGAACGGCGTTGGCAGCGAAGGCGAGCGCGATGCCGAACGATCCGCCGGCCAGTGCGAGCACCAGGCTTTCCGTGAGGAGTTGCTGCACAATGCGCGCGCGCGAAGCGCCCACGGCCACCCGCAAGGCAATTTCTTTTTGGCGGGCGGTCGCGCGCGCCAACAGCAGCCCGGCGACATTGGCGCAGGCGATCAGCAGCACCAGCGCGACGGCGCACTGCAATACCACCAGCTCCGGCCGGATATTGGATGTCAAAGACTCCTGTAGCGGGACTACGGTCATGTTAGCGGCCCAATCACGGCCCATGGTATAAGGAAAAAGACGCAGCATGTGCAAGCTGAGAGTGGCGATCTCATGCTGAGCCTGGATGAGGGACACGCCGTCGCGGAGTCTGCCGATCACCGGCATATAGCCCTCCCAGTAGGTGGTTCGATCGCGCGGATCGAGGTGCAGTGGGATCCAGAAACGCGTGGCGGCGTCCGGGAACGCAAAGCCCCGCGCCGCGACGCCCACCACCTCCCGGCCCGTGCCGCCCAGCATCACGACGCGGCCGATGATGCCGGGATCGCCCCGAAACTGGCCCTGCCAGAGCTCATGACTCAGAATCACCAGGTTGTCGCGACCGGTTTCCTCCTCGCCCGGCCGGAAAGTGCGGCCGAGCTCTACGCCAACGCCGAGAACGTGAAACAGATTCCCGGATACGGCGCTGCCCCGCAGGCGCCAAGGCTCGCCCAACCCCGTGAGATTCAGCTCGAGGCCCGGACTATATCCGGCTACCTCCATCGTGCGGCTTTCCCGTTGCAGGTCCACGAGCCCGCCAGGTGGATAGTAGCCTGAGTGGTCGGCCCTCACCAGGCGGTCGGAATCTGCGTAGGGCAGCGGGCGGATCAACACTGCGTTCAGGATGCGGAACATGGCTGCGTTGCCGCCGATGCCCAACGCCAACGAAATTACCGCCAGTGCGGTGAAACCCGGGCTGCGCCTCAATATGCGCATCGCGTACCGGAGGTCGCGCCAGAAGGTGCCAGTCAAGCTGAGGCGCGGAGTCCCGAGAGCGATCGGCTCGCGGGGAGCCGTCCGCACCACCTTGCGCAGCGCTTCGGCGATCTGCGGCCGGTCATTCAGTCCTTCGAGGGCGATTTCGCGGGCCTCTTCCTCCTTCGCACCCGACGCCACCAGACGCTGGTAATCGTCATTCAAGTGGCCGGCCAACTCGTCGATGATTTCAGCTTCCCGGGCCGGCGGCAGATTCACCCGCGCCAGGCGCTGTACGATTTCGGTTTTCCAGTCCGGATCCTCAGGCATTCTCCAACCCCGCAATACAATTGATCGCCTGCACGAATTCCAGCCAGCCGCGCCGCTGTGCCGCCAGCACGTGCCTGCCCTCTTTAGTGAGTTGGTAATAGCGACGGCGGCGCTGACCCGCTTTCTCCACCCAACGGCCGTGGATCCAGCCGCGTTGCTCCATCCGATAGAGCAGCGGATAGAGCGAAGCCACACGAAACTTCACGGTTCCGCCTGAGCGCTGTTCGATCAGCCGGCCGATGTCGTAGCCATGGCGCGGCTGATCTTCGACCAGCGAAAGGATCATCAGCTCGGCGCTTCCCTTTTTCAATTCGAGATTCTGCACTACGATATATCGTAGCAAAGTATATAGACGCAGAAATGCCCGGTACGTTAGGGACCGCTGATGCGGGAAAAAGGGTGGGCGAAAAGCCGCGCACATCGGCCCGGTCAGATCTCTGCGCGTGGATGGAACGCTACGGCTTGACCGGCTCCAGAGCGGTCCAACTCCCTCCCAGCGCCGCGTTGGGATTGAAATCCTCCCGGTCGCTCAACACGTACTGATTTCCGCCGCCCGCCCAAGCATGGGCGTACTCATTGCTCAGCTCCACGGTGTCGCCCGTGTTGGGATTGCGAAATGTCTGCACTCCGCGGATCGCCTGGTCCCATTGGTGAAACGCGCTGTCCTGCATTTGGCTGCGCGATTGATAGCCCTGGTTGATCATGCGCGAGGTGTCCTGTCCGTACTGCGTCGCAATCGCCGAGCGCTGCATGGCCGCCCGCGAGTCGTCCGCATTCATCTGAGCGATGACGCTCGTGACCCGGCTCTCCCAAGCAGGATCCAGCCGGATGGTCGAGAGCACCGTCAGGAAGAACTTCTCCATCCCCTGCAGTTGGCCTTGCGGCGCGCGCATCGCCGTGACCAGGTACGCGCCGCAATCGTAGTACATCGCCTGTCCCATGCGGCCCGTGCCCATGTTGAACGAAGGGCCCGGCATTCCGGCGGTCACCGTTTCCGCCGCCAGCCACTCTTCCACCTCCTGCCCGCCGTCGCGATATGCCAGCCGCACCCGCGCCACGTCGGCGTGAATCTGCGCCCGCATGCCCTGCCGCGCCGCCGCACTCTCCTCCTCGCGCGCCTGCTGCTGTAGTTGCTGCGCCATATCGGGCAGGGGTTCCGCGCCTACCACAGTGGCGCCGCGGCCCTCGCCGGGTACTACGTAGCGCTCGAGAAAGGCTGCCGCGTTCATGGGCGGCATGAGGTCGCACGATTTCCGCCCGTACTGCGCCGTCTGCCGGCTCGACATCTGCAACATGCGTACCATTTGCGGATCGTCCGACCACATCCAGTGATGATCGGGAAACATCTCGATGGCGAAGCGCCCGTCGGGGCTCGCGGCGCGAAACGCCAGATGCACGATATCCGGATGGCACGCGGTATTCGCGTTGTACTGCACGCTGCCTTCAAACCGCCAGTCGGTGGGAATGAGTAGGGTCAGGGCCTGCATCGGCCGCTCGAATCCATGCTCGTCCACCACCGC
>JASHOO010000208.1 GCA_030041035.1 Bryobacteraceae bacterium
CGACTGGCCGCGGAGTTTCCAGAGCGGCAGATCCGGATGATCGAGTGCCCGAGCAACATGCCGAACGCCAAGGTCGCGTCGCTCGCCGAGATGGCGCGGGCGGCGCGGCATCCGGTACTAGTGATCAATGACAGCGACATCGTGGTGGAGAGGAACTATCTCCGCATGGTGGTGGCACCTCTGGAAAACCCAGGCACGGGCCTGGTGACCTGTTTGTATCATGCCTCCGGGGCAAACTGGCCGGCGCGGTGGGAGGCGTTGGGAATCGCGACCGATTTTGCTCCGAGCGTGCTGGTGGCGCGGGCGATCGGGATTGCGGAGTTTGCTCTGGGTTCGACGATGGCGCTGCGAGCGGCGGACCTCGAACGCATCGGCGGTTTCGCGGCGATCGGCGATTACCTAGCGGACGATTACCAACTGGGGCGGCGGGTTACGGAGCTGGGTTCGCGCATCCAACTCGCACCGGCGGTGGTGGAGACGCAGCTCTCGGAGGACAGTTGGGGCGGGGTGTGGCGGCACCAGGTGCGGTGGTCGCGGACGATTCGCGTGTCGCGGACGGCGGGTTATATCGGGTACGTGATCACCAATGTGAGTGTTTGGGCGGTGGTGGCAGCGGTTGCGGGGGCGTGGGGAATTGCGGCGGCGGCGCTCGCGATGCGCCTGCTGGCTGGTGTGGTGACGGGCAGATTCGTGCTGGGTGATCGGGATACGGCGCGGCTTTGGTTTCTGATTCCCTTCCGCGATCTTTGGGGATTTGGGGTTTGGGTAGCGGGACTGGGCGGATCGACGGTGGAATGGAGGGGGATCAGGCTGCGGTTGAATCGGGAAGGGCGGATTGTGACGGATTGAGTACTCCCGTTCAGAAGTGTGCTGACGTATGTTCAGCGACTTACCCGGCGAAACTCATGGATGCGTTCAGCACAACCGTTTTCGGATCACAACCGGTCTCCGTATTCCTTAACTGCAACGGCAAGGGCGGCGTCAAGCCATTTGCTGAACGCGTCTGCAATTTCATTCACTTTGGTCTTGTGGGTGAACACGAACGGTTCAACCGAGCACAAAGAGAACCTTTCGGACGCAGATTCCCGATCTTCCGAGTCTTCGTAGGACTCTAGCTTTGAAAATGCGGTGGCCTCCATGATGCCCGTTAGATCTCGGCCAACATGATGAAACGACACTACAAACGTCAAGCGCTCCGTGTTCACTCTGATCAAGCCTCTGACAAAATAATGATCCTCCGCAAAGTTGGCGAATTTGTTAACCTCTTTCGCCGACTGCACGACCTCAAACTTGTACCAATGAGCGTTTTTCCAGTCCGGACCGCCATCACGGACATAGATTGTTGGCTCCCCAACCTCGCTAAGGGTCGGCTCAATTTCGGCAAAGGACTGCTCCAGCTGCATGTGAGCCTTGGCTCTGAGCTCTATAGCTACCGAGTTCACGTGGCGAAGTTCCGCCAATTTCTGGATTCGTCGCTTTCCGAACTTATCGGCCAGACTTCCGATGACAGCCGAGGTCAAACTCTTCTGATATGAGATCTCTGCGTCAGCATCAACGCTGAGAGCCTGAAGAATAGCGTTTCGCTCCAGTCGGGCGAATATTTCTGCAAGTGTGGAGAGTTGTGCCTGGTCAGCAAGCTCGAGGGCCTTGATGTACTCGGTCCTAAGGTCACGGTCTACAACGAGCGGAAGCAGATCGGCGCGAAGAAGAATCAACGTTGTTATGGCACGGGCGACTCGCCCGTTTCCATCTTGGTACGGGTGGATCTGCGTGAAGCGGTGGTGAAGCCAAGCGGCGACGATAATGGGGTCTTCCTTCGCGTATTCGGGTAGCCAGCCGAGGAGATTGTCTACCTCGGAATCCACGTGAATGGGCGGACAATATTGATGCAGGGACCCGTCCGGGCGCTTCGGGTTATTGGGCTGCTCTTTAAACTTTCCTTTTAGCAGTGGTATTTCGAGTCGATTGCCAAACTGATCGACTGCCGTGGTCGTGTCCTGATGTCTCGTCAGAATTGTGTGAAGCTCGTGGAGCAAACCCTTTGTCAGCTCTCGATTCTTCGTAACACAGTCGATGATGAGTTGGACTGCTGCTTCCTGGTCGCGAAGAATGTCAATGAGTCGCGCAGGTTCGATGTTAGTGCTAGAGTGCGAAACCAAGTCCTCTATGAAGCCATTGGCGACCAGTGCTTCCGTTGTTCCACGATCCAAATCGTATAGGCGCTCCAGTATACCCGTTTCCACGCTCAAGCGACGAATCAGGCGGCGATTGAAATCAGCAAGCTGCGCCTCGCTTGATTCTTGGAGCCGCTTCTTCGATGCCCGCCAATTCTCGTACAGAGGGCGCATGTCAGCAAGGTCGATGTTTTTTTCCTCGTCCGAGAGGCGCTCGATGGGCTTCCAGGTGTAGTCCGTCATGATGTCCTGAAATAAAGTGTAGTGCGAGTCAAGACCGATGTCATCGATGCGTCTCCGCGCACTTATGCTGTGGTGCTGTTGGGCGTCGATGGCTTCGAGATCGTCGGAGTACGCGAGCGTCCTGAAAACAATTAAAGTCGCTCTTCGGCAGGATCTTTTAAGGATTGTCCGCATTCGGCCACCATTTTTCTATTGCATTCCCATAGGACAAACCCCATACTCATATGGGGGACCAATAGAAGCGGATGGGCGACAAGACGGATGTCTGGCAGGGCACTCTCTCCCTGATGGTTTTGAAGACGCTGGAAGCGATGGGGCCGCTGCATGGGTACGGGATTGCGCGGCGGATTGAGCAGACGAGCGGCGACAGGCTCGTGCTCAACTATGGGACGGTTTATCCGGCGCTGCTGAAGCTGGAGCAGGAGGGATTCATTGCCTCGGAGTGGGGCGTTTCGGAGAACAACCGCAAGGCGAAATACTACCGGCTGACGCGCGCGGGGCGGAATCAGGTGAAGAAAGAAGCGCGGCAATGGGCGGAGGCCAGCGCGATTATTGCGCGGTTCCTCGCGCCTGGGGAGGAAGCGTCATGAGGCGATTGCGAGCATTGCTGATTCGGCTGGGCGGGTGGCGCGGGCGGGCGCGGCGGGAGCGGGAACTGGCTGCGGAGTTCGAATCACACCTCGCCATGCACATTGACGACAATCTGCGCGCGGGGATGAGCGCGGAACAAGCGCGGAGAGAGGCGCTGGTGAAGTTCGGAGGGATGGAAGCGGTTAAGGAGTCGGTGCGTGACCGCTGGACGCTGGCTTGGCTGGAGACGGCGTGGCAGGATTTACGATACGCTGCGCGCGGCCTCGGGCGGAGTCCGGCGTTTGCGGCGACGGCTATTATTTCGCTGGCGCTGGGCCTCGGAGCGAGCCTGGCGATCTTTACGGTGGCGGACAATCTGTTGCTGCGGGCGCTGCCTTATCGCGATGCATCGCAGTTGGTGATGATTTGGGAGGCACAGCCTTCACAAGGCATCGATCACGGTATCGTGTCTCCGGGCAATTACTTCGACTGGAAGGCGCAGAGTGGCGTGTTTCAGGCGATGGCGGGATTGCGGGAGAAGCGCTCAGTGCTGATTGACGGCGATCGTGCCGAGGAATTCGGCAAGGATTACGTGACCGCCGATTTCTTTCCGCTGCTGGGCGTGCAGCCGGTTCGCGGACGGCTGTTCACGGCGAAAGAGGATCTCGCGGCGAATTCGTCGGAGACCCTGCTGCTGATCAGCTATCGGCTTTGGCAGAGCTGGTTCGGAGGGTCGGAAGATGTGATCGGGCGGAGGGTCCAGATCGATGGCGCTTCGCACACCATTATCGGGGTGATGCCGCGCGATTTCTATTTCCGCAACCGGGATGTGGATCTATGGGAGCCGCTGGGTCTCGATCCGGCGTATGACTATCGCGGCAAACAGGGACGATGGATGTTGTCCGTGGCGCGAATGAGACCCCGCGTTACATACAAGACGGCCCAGGCACGAATGACGACACTCGCGGCACGGCTGGAGGCAGCGTACCCGGCCTTTAACAAGAACTGGACGGCGTATGTGGAGCCGCTGCGGGACTCGATGTTGGGCCCGGTGAAGACGGCGCTGCTGGTTCTGCTGTGTGCGGTCGGAATGTTACTGGCGGTGGCGTGCGCGAATGTGGCTAACCTGCTGCTGGCACGATACAGTGCGCGGCGGCGGGAGATGGCGGTGCGGGCGTCTCTTGGAGCGGGACGCGCGCGCGTGATGCGGCAGCTATTGACGGAAAGCATACTGCTGGCGGCGATGGGAGGTGTTGCCGGCGTCGTAGTGGCGCGCTGGGTGGTGAAGGGTCTGGTGGCGATGGCGCCGGCAGAGCTCGTGAAATCGGCCGAAATCCATTTTGATCTGCGGATTCTGGTGATGGCGGTGGGGATGGCGATCGCGACGGGTGTGTTGTTCGGGCTGGCACCGGCATTCGTCGGTACGCGGACGGACCTTATTGGAGCGCTGCGTGACGACACGCGATCGGTGACCGGTGGAAGCCGTCTGCGGGCGTGGTTGGTGGGAGGCGAAGTGGCGGTATCGGTGGTGCTGCTCGCGGGCGCACTGCTGCTTTTCCGAAGCCTAGTGGACTTGCAGGGAATCAATCCGGGGCTGGAGACGTCCCACGTGCTGACGTTTCGGGTTTCGCTTCCGGGTGCGCGGTACGAAAA